>NZ_JBIKRX010000029.1:0-31040 GCF_044348915.1 Flavobacterium sp.
CGTATTTTTATTATAGTCCAAAGAGATATGGCATAATGCCGATATAGTATGAAAATAGTCCGATATTTATTGGACTATATTGACCCGAGCGATAGCGAACAGGCGAAGCAATACATAATCGGTATTAAACAAAAACCATTCACAACTTCGATCCATCATTTGGATTGCAATTCTTAACTTTATAGGTGACTTTCGCAATCAATAGGGAAATCAGTTATTCAGAAAAAAAAAGCTGCCCGAAAATCAGATTCGGGCAGCTTTTTTTTTAACAATCAAGAATAGCTATTGTTTGATTACTTTTATAGTTTTAGTTGTATTTCCGGCATTTACCTGAATAAAATAAACTCCTTTCGACAAATTAGCCATTTCGATTTGAGCTTCATTCTCATTGATTTTTTTGCTCAACATTTGTTGACCAGAAATATTAAACACTTTCACTTCTGAAAGTGGCTCTTTGTAGGTTATAGTAACTTTGTCTTTTACAAGAGTTGGATAAACTGTCAACAATATGGCATCAAAACTTTCAAAACCTAAAGTCACCCCTGCAAACTCATCGGCGCCAATATCTGGAGTTGAAGCATTTCTGGCATTACCATCAAAATCGGTTGTGATTGCAATGACCATCGCTCCTCCTTCGATAGCTGTTGCCACCGCCGTATTGATGTGCAAGAAAGTAGCATCAGTCCCCACCGTACTTACAAATGTTGGATTTTCAGCAATAGAAGCCGTTTCTCTTGGAGTCATTCTGGTTTTATAAGCCGCCAATGTTACATCAGTATTGGTTCCGTCAGTAAAAATAGTGCTTCCGTTGAACAAGTTATTATTAGATGTTGCAGCATAACTAGTCAATGCAGTTCCTACTCTTCTGTGTGCTGCAGCAATTCCTGCTCCTGTTATCGAAGAATTATTAGAGAAAATGTTATTTCTGAACGTAACTGTTGTTGGTGCATTAACTAAAACCGCTGAGGAACCAAACAAAGCTCCAGAACTTACTGCGTTTAGCGCTACAGTATTATAATCTACATTTACAGTTGTGCCTCCCGAAATATTTATTCCCACTAAAGGGTTGGCAGCGTTTGCAAGCGGCGTTCTTAAATCACCTACTATGTTGTTGTAAACATTAACCGTTGTTCCTGCATTAACCTGAATTCCATCGACAGTTCCTGTGGCGTTATTTGCCTCGATGTTGTAAATTTTATTGTTAAAAATATTATTTGTTGCAGCAGCAGTATTCCAAATACCTTTTACAGCAAATGCTCCGATTGTTTTCAAGCCACCAATGGTATTTGAACTACAATCAACCGTACCAGGTGCAGCAGCGCTACTTGTGCCAATAATTACGCCAGTTACATTGCCCGTACCAGTTATATCTTTTACTATGTTATTTGTGACAAAGCTACCCGTTTTTTCGTATCCAGTTTGAATTCCAATAGCATTACCGGACCCTGCAATTACATTTGAAATGGTATTTCCAGAAACTTCGACTGCTTGAACTGGCGAAGAGCCACCAGTACTTCTAATTCCAAAAAAAGCGGTTATTCCTGCAAGAGTAATATTCGAAAAAGTGTTGTTTTTTACAATATGTTTACCGCCCGTTTGCGAACCATTATTAAGATAGCACCAAAAAGTTCCTCCTGAGCCCGTTCTTGCGAATGTACCCACGATAGCATTGCCTTCAACTGTTGAACTTAGTGAATATTGATCATTAATCAAGGTAGTGCTTCCGGAATTTATTAAAGACAAATTAGTAAAAGTGTTATTCTTTACATTGAATACAGCATCTGGAAACACATTAGTATTTCCGAGTCTTATCATATCAATAACCCCTGTAGATGCTGTTGAAAACCCCATATTCTTAAAGTTATTGTTGTTTACATTCACAGTTGTTGTAGCATTTAAAGTATTTACATCCACTAAAATACCGTGAATGGTACCCGCTGCATTGCCAGTCAAAAGAGAGATATCATTATTATTAATAGTATTGGTGATTGTACCCAAGGGCGCATTTACAAAGTTGTTAATAAAAATTCCTCTAAAAGTTCCAGAAGTCATTCCACCGTTTGAGCTGGTAAGACTATTGTAGGACACATTATAATTATTAGTATAACGAATATAGATTCCTGTACAGTTCGCTGCTGCATTTACGGAAGGATAGGCAGAATAAGTTGCGCTTGTCCCAAAATTGGTCAAAGTATTTCCAGTTGCTAAGGAAGCCCCACCAATATCTAAGCCTTCTGCATAATCAGCTGCACCACCAGGTCCAACAGCCACAATTCCCATATTGACATCGGTAATAGTATTGCCGTAAATTTTTAAATTATGATTTCCAGCAAGTCCTCCAGTTCCCGAGATTGCCGACAAGTCAGGTTTATGATTGGTGTTACTATATATCCCGAATGTATTTACATAAGTTCTGTTTAAATCAATGGAATTGTTTAAAATTGTTATGTTTTGACAACCATTAACAACCGAAAGCTCATCTTGCAAAATTGCAACTCCCCATTCTGTCATATTATTAGTAGCTGCTGCTATGGTTGTGTTAGCAGGATTTTCAATCATCGTAAAACCTTCAATAGTAATCCAGTCACCACCTTGAATTTTGAAAATTCCATCGAAAAGTACTCCCGGTGATTGAGGCGAAAAAGCGGTAATGGTACTTGAAACTCCTTTAATAACAATTGGCGATGCCAAAAACCCAGTTTTCTTAATTATATAACCGCCTGCAGGAGCAGTTTCATTACCTGTCAAAGTAATCGTAATTGGGCCAGTAAGCAATGGCAAATCATTCAATTCCACAATTGCCGCCGCAAGTGTTGGATAAGTAAGATTCATTTGTCCTCCACTATCCACTGTAACCTGAGCATTACTGGTCAAAGAAATAAACATCACCAATAAAAGGCTTAGTTTTCCAAAAACATTCTTATGGAATTTGGTCGTTTTCAAGGAAATTGCGAAAATTTCTTTAAATAAAAAATAATTTTTGTTCATAATTATGCGGTTGTTTGATTAAATTAAATAAGTTCCGAATATAAATACATTTTAATTAATTTACAATTAATTTAACTTTTTTTTCGTGATTAACAGATAAATATAACAACTTCGTAAAATTATTCTAATTATTTTCCAATTGTTTCGTTTTTTGAAACTTTCATTAATAATAATGAAATGTGAAAAAATGAAAGATCACCAATTATAGTTCAACCATTGTTAGTAACGCTAATAATCAGAACAAAAAGCGGCTTCGCCAAGAAGACTCAATCGAAACTCTTTATTCGTAACAAATTAACTTGGTCACCCATCAAAAAAAAACTCCCGCCAAGGCGAGAGTTGTATTAGGATATGAAAAATAAAATTAAACTGAGGCAGTCTCGAAGTTTACTGCTTTTTTCAAAAAAGCTTTGATCAACAAACGGTTTGGTGCTGTACCTGAAGTCATAAATTGTTTTTTTGTATTCTCACCTGCAGGAGAAACTTTTGCATTAGGGTCTTGTTTTGAACTCATAAACCAAAGGACAAAATTCATATTAGAATTTGCAGAAACATCTTCTTGTTTTGCAACGCTATTCTCAGCAGTATTGGTGGTCATCGCTTTACCTGAATCCGAAGTATTCTCAGCAGCGGTCTGACCGAAAGCTGTTCCAACAGCAAATAAAATAAAAGCTACCACCATCAAAGGAAGGTTGCGATTGTTTTTAGTAGCTACTTGTTGAGAAAATAAATTCATAATTTGTGTTTTAAATAGATTGTTTCACTTATCTGAGGTCAAAACTAAATGAAACCTATTCTACTAAAAAATATTTTCGATGAAGCACCACAAAACTCGTTGAAAGCACAAATTTAAGGTACGAGGTTAGAGATTAGAGGTGCGAAGTGGTCTTTCTGGCAGTGGCGAGTTGCGGCCCTTCGGCAAGCTCAGGATGACAGCGGGTTGTGGGTTGCGGGTTGAGGGTTGAGGGTTGCGGGTTTCGAGTTGCGGGTTGCGGGCTTCTTGTAATAATATAGAGATATTAGTTCTATATAATGGATAAAAAAAATAAAAGGCCCCATCTCTGGAGCCTTTTCTATGCTTATGCTTGTCCCGCAGGACCAAAATTCAGTGGAATTGGAGGTTGTTCGGTTTCTTTTATTTCGCCGTGAGCGAGTTCGAAACGGTGAATGTTTTCTCCAATGGCGTTCAATAATCTTTTGGCGTGTTGCGGCGTCAAGACAATTCTTGATTTTACTTTAGCCTTAGGAATGCCTGGCATGATACTTACAAAATCCAATACAAACTCTGATGATGAATGATTGATTATTGCCAAATTAGAATAAATTCCTTCGGCTGTTTTTTCATCTAACTCAATATCGAGTTGTCCTTGTTGTGGTTGATTGTTCATATTTAAAGAGTTTTTGATTCTAAAACTCAAAGATTGTTGTACAACAACCTTTGAGTTATTAAAACCTTGAATTATTCAATTAATAAATATATTCTTCTTTACTTGCCATCATTTCATTGTAATCTTCGTTTGAACCTACAATGGTATTGTCGTATTCTCTCATACCCGTTCCGGCAGGGATTCTATGACCAACGATTACATTTTCTTTCAATCCTTCTAAGTAATCCACTTTACCTGCTACAGCAGCTTCGTTTAATACTTTTGTAGTTTCTTGGAACGATGCAGCCGAGATAAACGATTTGGTTTGAAGGGATGCTCTTGTGATACCTTGTAGCACTGGAGTTGCTGTTGCTGTGATAACATCACGTGCTACAACAAGATTGCTATCTGTACGTTTCAATAGTGAGTTTTCATCACGCAATTCACGAGGCGAAACAATTTGTCCTGGTTTCAATACTACAGAATCTCCAGCATCTTCAACCACTTTCATTCCGTATAGTTTATCATTTTCAACGATAAAATCTTTGGTATGAATTAATTGTTCTTCTAGGAATAAAGTATCTCCAGGGTCTTGAACTCTTACTTTACGCATCATTTGACGTATAACTACTTCAAAGTGTTTGTCGTTGATTTTTACCCCTTGCAAACGGTACACCTCTTGAATTTCGTTTACCAAATACTGTTGAACAGCAGCTGGACCTTGAATTCTCAAGATGTCTTCTGGAGTGATGGCACCATCAGACAATGGAACTCCCGCTCTTACGAAGTCATTTTCTTGTACCAAGATTTGGCTAGAAAGTTTTACTAAGTACTTCTTAACCTCACCAAATTTAGATTCGATTACAATCTCACGGTTTCCTCTTTTGATTTTTCCGAAAGTAACAACACCGTCGATTTCAGAAACAACCGCTGGGTTTGATGGGTTACGAGCTTCAAGCAGCTCGGTAATTCTTGGCAAACCTCCCGTGATATCTCCTGATTTAGAAGAACGACGTGGAATTTTTACCAATACTTTACCTGCTTTAATTTTCTCGCCATTGTCAACCATCAAGTGGGCACCAACTGGTAAGTTATACGAACGAATCAATTCACCATCTTTACCGTAAACCAATAAAGTAGGGATTAATTTTTTATTTCTAGATTCAGAAATTACTTTTTCTTGGAAACCAGTTTGCTCATCAATTTCAACCATAAACGATTGTCCTTGCTCTAAATCTTCGTAAGCAATTTTTCCTGTAAACTCCGAAACAATAACTCCATTATAAGGATCCCATTTACAAATAGTAGTTCCTTTTGCTACTGACTCACCATCTTTAACAAAGATACTAGAACCGTAAGGAATGTTATTTGTACTTAATAGAATTCCTGTTTTCTCGTCAATTAATTTCAATTCAGTTGAACGAGAAACTACAATGTCAACAACATTGCCATCATTATCTTCGCCTTTTACTGTTTTTAAATCTTCGATTTCAAGTTTACCAGCAAATCTTGTAACAATTGCCGACTCTTCAGAAATACCTCCCGCAACCCCACCTACGTGGAATGTACGCAATGTAAGCTGAGTTCCTGGCTCTCCAATAGATTGAGCAGCAATTACACCGACTGCCTCACCTTTTTGGGTCATTTTTCCTGTTGCCAAGTTTCTACCGTAACATTTTGCACAAATACCTTTCGTAGCTTCGCAAGTTAATGCAGAACGAACCTCTAATTTTTCAATTGGAGATGCTTCGATAGCTTTCATATATGCTTCGGTAATTTCTTCACCAGCTTCAACGATAAGCTCATTAGTCAAAGGATTGATAACATCTTGCAATGCCACACGTCCTAAGATTCTTTCGCCTAAAGTTTCTACGATTTCTTCGTTCTTTTTCAATGCTGAAACTTCAACACCTCTCAAAGTACCACAATCTACTGTGTTTACAATTACGTCTTGTGAAACGTCATGCAATCTTCTTGTTAAGTAACCAGCATCGGCCGTTTTCAAAGCCGTATCCGCAAGACCTTTACGAGCACCGTGAGTAGAGATAAAATACTCAAGAATCGAAAGACCTTCCTTAAAGTTAGAAAGAATCGGGTTTTCGATAATTTCACCACCACCAGCGGTCGATTTTTTAGGCTTAGCCATCAAACCACGCATACCGGTCAACTGACGAATTTGTTCTTTGGAACCCCTCGCTCCAGAGTCAAGCATCATATACACCGAGTTGAAACCTTGTTGGTCTTCTCTAATGTTTTTCATTGCTGCTTCTGTAAGCTGAGCATTCGTTGAAGTCCATACGTCAATAACTTGGTTGTAACGTTCGTTATTGGTAATAAGACCCATATTATAATTGGCAGAAATACCTTCAACTTGCTCTCTAGCATCTGCAATTAATTTAGTTTTTTGTTCTGGGATTCTAATATCTCCCAATGAGAATGACAATCCACCTTTGAAGGCAAATTTGTATCCCATATCTTTCATACTATCCAAGAAGGCAGCTGTTGTAGGTACATTGGTCACACTTAAAACATGTCCGATAATATCTCTCAAGTTTTTCTTTGTCAATACCTCATTGATATAACCCGCAGCTTCCGGCACTACCTCGTTAAACAATACACGACCAGCAGTTGTTTGAATAATTTTGTAAACTAAGTCACCATTTTCATTAAAATCTTTAGCACGAATTTTTACTCGAGCATTCAATTCTAAACGACCTTCATTCAAGGCGATATTCGTTTCCTCAGCAGAATAGAAAGTTAAGCCTTCACCTAAAATTTTATGTTCTGGAGTTGACAAACGTTCTTTGGTCATATAATAAAGACCCAAAACCATGTCTTGAGAAGGTACAGTAATCGGAGCACCATTGGCAGGATTCAGAATGTTGTGTGAAGCCAACAATAACAATTGAGCTTCCAAAATAGCTTCTGGTCCTAATGGCAAGTGAACCGCCATCTGATCCCCATCAAAATCCGCGTTGAACGCCGTACAAACTAAAGGGTGCAATTGGATTGCTTTTCCTTCGATTAATTTTGGTTGGAATGCTTGAATACCTAATCTGTGCAAAGTAGGAGCACGGTTTAGCATTACAGGATGTCCTTTGATAACATTTTCAAGAATATCCCAAACTACCGGCTCTTTCTTATCGATTATTTTCTTGGCAGATTTAACTGTTTTGACAATACCTCTTTCTATCAATTTACGGATAACAAAAGGTTTGTACAATTCAGCAGCCATATCTTTAGGAATACCACATTCGAACAATTTCAATTCAGGTCCAACAATAATTACCGAACGAGCAGAATAATCCACACGTTTTCCAAGTAAGTTTTGACGGAAACGACCTTGTTTTCCTTTTAGGGAATCCGAAAGTGATTTCAACGGACGGTTTGATTCTGTTTTTACAGCCGATGCTTTACGAGTATTATCGAAAAGTGAATCTACTGATTCTTGCAACATACGTTTTTCGTTTCTCAAGATAACTTCTGGAGCTTTAATCTCCATCAATCTTTTCAAACGGTTGTTACGAATGATTACGCGACGGTATAAATCATTTAAATCTGAAGTTGCAAAACGACCACCATCAAGCGGCACCAAAGGACGCAATTCTGGTGGAATAACTGGAACAACTTTCATAATCATCCACTCCGGACGATTCTCACGGTTCAAGTTAGACTCACGGAACGATTCTACAACTTGCAATCTTTTTAATGCTTCTGTTTTACGTTGTTTAGACGTTTCGTTATTGGCACTGTGACGCAATTCATACGATAAAGCATCTAGATCGATACGAGCCAATAAATCCATAATACATTCTGCTCCCATTTTGGCAACAAATTTATTTGGATCAAAATCGTCTAAATACTGATTATCAGCAGGAAGTGTATCTAAAATATTCAAATATTCTTCTTCAGTTAAGAAGTCTAATCTTTGAACTGACTCACCTTCTGGAGTTTTGGCAATACCTGGTTGAATTACAACATATCTTTCATAATAGATAATCATATCTAATTTCTTAGAAGGAAGACCTAAAATATATCCAATTTTATTAGGAAGTGAACGGAAATACCAGATATGAGCAATAGGCACAACAAGGTTGATGTGTCCTACTCTATCTCTACGTACTTTTTTCTCAGTAACTTCAACACCACAACGGTCACAAATGATACCTTTGTAGCGAATTCTTTTATATTTACCACAAGCACATTCAAAATCCTTCACAGGTCCAAAAATACGCTCACAGAAAAGTCCGTCGCGCTCTGGTTTGTGGGTTCTATAATTGATAGTTTCTGGCTTCAAAACCTCACCTCTTGATTCTTTCAAGATAGATTCAGGAGAAGCTAGTCCTATCGAAATTTTGTTGAATCTTTTTACAGGATTCTTATCTTTACTATTATTGTTTCTATTGTTCATCATAGTTTTTACTATTGATTTATTTGCAATTAAAAATTGATTTTGTACAGACGTTGCGCTGCAACGCTTCTACCACCGCGAATTACTTCTCTAAACTTCAACAAATTTTGAAGTGCTAATTATACAGACTATATAAAAAATCGGAACGGGTTACGGGTATAAATCCTGAAAACTAATTTAAAAAGTGTTCAGTATTCAGCATTTAGTGTTCAGTTTGTCACTGATTACTAAAAACTGAACACTGAATACTATATTTATTCTTCTAAACGAATATCAAGTCCAAGACCTTTCAATTCGTGCATCAATACATTGAATGATTCTGGCAATCCTGGCTCTGGCATAGATTCTCCCTTAACGATTGCTTCGTAAGTTTTGGCTCTACCAATTACGTCATCCGATTTCACAGTCAATATTTCACGAAGTGTACTCGATGCTCCATAAGCTTCAAGTGCCCAAACCTCCATCTCTCCAAAACGCTGACCTCCAAATTGAGCTTTACCACCCAATGGTTGTTGCGTAATCAATGAGTAAGGTCCGATTGAACGTGCGTGCATTTTATCATCGACCATGTGACCTAATTTCAGCATATAAACAACTCCAACAGTTGCTTTTTGCGCAAAACGCTCACCAGTTCCACCATCATAAAGATAAGTATGTCCAAATCTTGGTACTCCAGCTTCATCAGTCAAAGCATTGATTTCGTCTAAAGAAGCACCGTCGAAAATAGGAGTAGCAAATTTTCTACCCAAATTCTGTCCAGCCCATCCTAAAACCGTTTCATAAATCTGACCAATGTTCATACGTGAAGGTACCCCAAGTGGATTCAATACGATATCAACAGGGGTTCCATCTTCTAAGAAAGGCATATCTTCGTGACGAACAATACGAGCAACAATACCTTTGTTACCGTGACGTCCCGCCATTTTATCCCCAACTTTCAATTTACGTTTTTTGGCAACATATACTTTAGCCAATTTCAAAATTCCTGATGGCAATTCATCACCAACAGTAATCGTGAATTTCTCTCTACGCAATGAACCCTGTAAATCGTTCAACTTAATTTTATAGTTATGAATTAAATCATTCACCATAGTATTCGTTGTGTCATCGGCAACCCATTGACCAGTGCTCAAGTGCGCAAAATCTTCAACAGCATAAAGCATTTTTTGAGTGTATTTTTTACCTTTTGGCAATACTTCTTCACCCAAATCATTCATTACACCTTGAGAGGTTTTTCCGTTTACAATCAAGAACAATTTCTCAACCAATTTGTCTTTCAATTCAACAAATTTAGTTTCAAATTCCATTTCCAAAGCGCTTAAAGCATCTTTGTCTTGTGTTCTCTTACGTTTATCTTTAACTGCTCTAGCAAACAATTTTTTGTCTAAAACTACACCGTGCAATGATGGAGAAGCTTTCAATGAAGCATCTTTTACATCACCTGCTTTGTCTCCGAAGATTGCACGAAGCAATTTTTCTTCTGGAGTAGGATCTGATTCCCCTTTTGGTGTAATTTTTCCGATAAGAATATCGCCAGGTTTTACCTCGGCACCAATTCTGATCATACCGTTTTCATCCAAATCTTTAGTAGCTTCTTCAGAAACGTTAGGGATATCATTTGTCAATTCTTCGTTACCCAATTTAGTATCTCTCACCTCTAATGAATAATCATCAACGTGAATAGAAGTAAAGATATCGTCACGAACTACTTTTTCAGAAATCACAATCGCATCCTCGAAGTTGTATCCTTTCCAAGGCATAAACGCCACTTTCAGGTTACGACCTAAAGCTAATTCACCATTTTGGGTTGCATAACCTTCAGACAATACTTGTCCAAGAGAAACTCTGTCACCTTTTCTTACGATAGGTTTCAAGTTGATACTTGTACTTTGATTGGTTTTTCTAAATTTAATTAAATTGTATGTTTTCTCATCTGGCTCAAAACTTACCATTCTTTCTTCTTCAGAACGATCGTATTTAATAGTGATGATATTAGCATCTACATATTCTACAGTTCCAGGTCCTTCAGCATTAATCAAAACTCTAGAATCTGAAGCTACTTGACGCTCTAAACCTGTTCCAACAATAGGAGCTTCAGGACGCAACAATGGTACGGCTTGACGCATCATGTTAGATCCCATCAACGCTCTATTCGCATCATCATGTTCCAAGAAAGGAATTAACGATGCAGAAATCGAAGCAATTTGGTTAGGAGCAACGTCAGCGTAGTCTACTTGTGATGGACTAATAACTGGAAAATCTCCTTCTTGACGAGCAATTACATTATCGGCAGTAATTTTTCCAGAAGCATCCATTTCGATGTTTGCTTGAGAAATCATCATACCTTCTTCTTCTTCTGCGCTCAAGTAGATAGGAGTAGACTCTAAATCTACTACACCTTTAGTTACTTTACGATAAGGAGTTTCGATGAAACCCATTCCGTTTACTTTAGCATACACACCAAGAGATGAAATCAAACCAATGTTTGGTCCCTCAGGAGTTTCAATCGGACATAAACGACCGTAGTGCGTATAGTGAACGTCACGAACCTCAAATCCAGCTCTCTCTCTCGAAAGTCCACCTGGTCCAAGTGCAGATAATCTCCTTTTATGCGTAATCTCAGCCAATGGATTCGTTTGATCCATAAATTGAGACAACTGGTTTGTTCCAAAGAAAGAGTTGATAACCGATGATAATGTTTTAGCATTGATCAAATCGATTGGTGTAAACACCTCGTTATCTCTAACGTTCATTCTCTCACGAATGGTTCTTGCCATACGAGCCAAACCTACGCCAAACTGTTGAGACAATTGTTCACCAACTGTTCTAACACGACGGTTTGACAAGTGATCGATATCATCAATATCTGCTTTAGCATTGATTAATTCAATCAAATATTTTACTATGGTGATGATGTCTTCTTTGGTAAGCACTTGCTTTTCCATTGGAGTATCAAGACCCAGTTTTTTGTTTATTCTATAACGACCTACTTCACCTAAGTTGTAACGTTGGTCAGAGAAGAATAATTTATCGATAATACCACGAGCAGTTTCTTCATCAGGCGGTTCTGCGTTACGCAATTGTCTGTAGATGTGCTCAACGGCTTCTTTTTCAGAATTGGTTGGATCTTTTTGAAGCGTGTTATGAATGATAGAATAATCAACAGCATTACTATCTTCTTTGTGCAACAAAATAGATTTAACGTTAGAATCGATGATTTCTTCAACGTTATCTTTATCGATAACAGTGTCTCTATCAAGGATAATCTCGTTACGTTCGATAGAAACAACTTCGCCTGTATCTTCATCAACGAAATCTTCGTGCCAAGTGTTCAAAACACGAGCAGCTAATCTTCTACCAATATATTTTTTAAGTCCTGTTTTAGATACTTTAATTTCTTCAGCAAGGTCGAAAATTTCAAGGATATCCTTATCTCTTTCGAAACCAATTGCACGGAATAAAGTTGTTACAGGTAATTTTTTCTTTCTATCAATATAAGCGTACATAACGCTATTGATATCGGTTGAAAATTCTATCCAAGATCCTTTGAAAGGAATTACTCTGGCAGAATATAGTTTTGTTCCATTGGCGTGGAATGATTGTCCAAAGAAAACCCCAGGCGAACGGTGCAATTGCGAAACAACAACACGCTCAGCGCCGTTGATTACAAAAGTACCCGAAGGAGTCATGTAAGGTATTGTTCCTAGATAAACATCTTGAACAATAGTTTCAAAATCTTCGTGCTCTGGATCTGTACAATATAGTTTTAATCTTGCTTTTAAAGGCACGCTATACGTAAGCCCTCTTTCGATACATTCCTGAATTGTATATCGCGGAGGATCTACAAAATAATCAAGAAATTCTAATACAAAGTTATTCCTTGTATCTGTAATTGGGAAGTTTTCCATGAAGGTGTTGTACAACCCTTCGTCGCCTCTTTCGTCAGATTTGGTTTCCAATTGGAAGAAATCTTTAAACGATTTTACCTGCACATCTAGAAAATCGGGATATTGCGGTATGTTTTTTGTTGAGGCAAAATTCAATCTTTCAGTCTGATTTGTTATCATCAATGGACAAAATTTTGATTAAAAAAAAGTAATTTTTTTGTGTAAAAACACGGGGTAATCTCTACTTTCTTTTTGTAATCAACACCTCTTAAAAATGAACCAAGTTCGCTCATTTCTGTCTTCGTATTGATAAAAAGTTTTTTCGTATTAAACACTCTTTAAGATAAAATTAAGAGTGTAATTTATTATACGAAAAATGGTTTAGGCCATTGGATTCGTATCCAAGACCTAAACCTAATTCTCTAAAGCGAGTTGAATTATTTTAATTCAACAACAGCTCCAGCTTCTTCTAATGATTTTTTAAGACCTTCAGCCTCATCTTTAGAAACACCTTCTTTAATGTTAGATGGTGCAGAATCCACTAAATCTTTAGCTTCTTTAAGACCTAAACCAGTTAATTCTTTAACCGCTTTAACAACTGCAAGTTTAGAAGCACCAGCTTCTTTCAATACAACTGTAAATTCTGTTTGTACTTCTTCAGCAGCAGCGTCTCCACCACCTGCAGATACTACTACAGCTGCAGCAGCTGGTTCGATTCCGTACTCGTCTTTTAATATTGTTGCTAATTCGTTAACTTCTTTTACTGTTAGGTTAACTAATTGTTCTGCGAATTGTTTCAAATCTGCCATTTTTTCTATCGTTTTAAAATGATTTGTAAAATATTATTGTTTATTGTGCGCGTTTTTAATGCACTTAATTATTTGATTTAGATACTAAACCGTTAATTAAGCAACCTCTTCTTCTTTTGCGAATTGGTTTTGAAGAGCAGAAATAACTCTTTGGGCTGGTGATTGAAGTAATCCAATGATTTCGCCAATAAGTTCTTCTTTAGATTTAATAGTTGCCAAGGCATCTAATTGATCGTCTCCAATATAAACTTCCGAATTGATGTAAGCACCTTTCAAAATTGGCTTAGCATTCTTTTTGCGGAAATCTTTGATTATTTTTCCAGGTGCGTTAGCTACGTCAGCAATGAAAATAGCACTGTTACCTGTCAAAACAGATGGCAAGTCACCATAATCATTATCCGAAGCTTCCATTGCTTTTGCAAGCAAAGTATTTTTAACTACCTCGATTTTGATACCTGCTTTAAAGCAAGCTCTTCTTAAGTTTGAAGTTGTTTCTGCGTTTAGCCCAGAAATATCAGATACATAAATAATATTTGTACCAGCTAACTGTGCAGTTAAATCTTCAATCGCGATTGATTTTTCTTCTCTAGTCATACTAAAAATTTTTAACTACCAATTATACTGCTTTAGGGTCCAATGCAATTGCAGGACTCATTGTGCTAGTTAGGTAAATACTTTTGATGTAAGTTCCTTTAGCCGCAGTTGGTTTAAGTTTGATTAATGTTTGAATAATTTCGTGAGCGTTATCTACAATTTTATCAGCTTCGAAAGAGATTCTTCCAATTCCTGCATGTATGATACCTGTTTTGTCCACTTTAAAGTCGATTTTACCAGCTTTAACCTCAGCTACTGCTTTTGCAATATCCATAGTTACAGTACCAGTTTTTGGGTTTGGCATTAACCCTCTAGGTCCTAAAATACGACCTAATGGACCTAATTTACCCATTACACTTGGCATAGTGATGATCACATCAACATCTGTCCAACCGTCTTTAATTTTTTGTAAATAATCATCAAGACCAACATAGTCTGCTCCTGCTTCTTTAGCTTCCGCTTCTTTATCTGGAGTAACCAACGCTAATACTTTTACATCTTTACCAGTTCCGTGAGGTAATGTTACAACACCTCTAACCATTTGATTCGCTTTTCTAGGATCAACACCTAAACGTACAGCGATATCAACAGACTCATCAAATTTTGCAGAAGCAACAACTTTAATTAATGCAGCAGCATCTTTCAAAGTGTATAATTTGTTCTTTTCAATTTTTGAAGCAGCCTCTTTTTGCTTTTTTGTCAATTTTGCCATGTCTTACGCTTGTTTTAGAGGAGAATCTCCTGTTACAGTTATACCCATAGATCTAGCTGTTCCTGCGATCATGCTCATAGCAGACTCGATTGTGAATGCATTTAAATCAACCATCTTGTCTTCCGCAATTGCTTTAATAACATCCCAAGTAACGCTAGCTACTTTCTTACGATTTGGTTCTCCTGAACCAGATTTAAGCTTTGCCGCATCCATTAACTGAACCGCAGCAGGTGGTGTTTTTACAACAAAATCGAAAGATTTGTCTTTATACACTGTAATTTGCACTGGGCAAACTTTACCTGGTTTATCTTGTGTTCTAGCATTAAATTGCTTACAGAACTCCATGATATTAACACCAGCAGCACCTAAAGCAGGTCCAACCGGTGGCGACGGGTTCGCAGCACCTCCCTTAACTTGTAGTTTAACTACTTTACTAATCTCTTTAGCCATTTTTTTTAAAAATTTAACACATTAACAATGGAAGCGTAAATGTGGTTTATTATAGATGTAACAAAAATTATACTTTTTCAACTTGCAAAAACCCTAATTCTAAAGGTGTTTTTCTTCCGAAAATTTTCACCATTACTTCTAGTTTTCGCTTTTCTTCATTGATTTTCTCAACTGTTCCATTGAAACCATTGAAAGGACCATCAATTACCTTTATTGTTTCACCTAA
Source organism: Flavobacterium sp. (assembly GCF_044348915.1). Taxonomy (GTDB): domain Bacteria; phylum Bacteroidota; class Bacteroidia; order Flavobacteriales; family Flavobacteriaceae; genus Flavobacterium. The sequence continues at coordinate 15,445 of NZ_JBIKRX010000029.1, forward strand.
GGTGAATGGAATAGCGCGTGTATCGGTATTTACTGCCAATTCATCTACTTTTCCTAACATTCTATTTACTTCAGAAAGACGCAAAGGAACAGGTTCTCCACCTTTTGTTTCGCCTAAAAATCCGATAACACTTGTAGTAGATTTAATAATATGAGGAATCTCTCCAACTAGGTTCGCTTCGATCATTACGTAGCCAGGAAAATACACTTTATCTTTCACAAGTTTTTTTCCTTCTTTTACAGTAACTATCTTTTCAGTTGGAACAAGAACTTGCGAAACATAATCACCCATTCCTAATCTTGCGATTTCGGTTTCGATGTATGCCTTCACTTTATTCTCTTGTCCACTTACTGCTCGAACAACGTACCATTTTTTCAAATTATTATCTGCCATAACAAAAAAATTACGCTTTTAGCCAGGTGAAAAATTTATCTAATAAATTTGCAAACATTTCATCTACTCCCCAAGTTGCCAAAGCAAATAGTACGGAGAAAAGAGCAACAACAATCGTTAGACGTTGTACTTCAGCCCAAACAGGCCAAGTCACATTTGATTTTAATTCTTCAAATGCTTCAGATATATAATTAGCAACTTTTGTCATTCTGATTTATTTTTTGCACGGGCGGAGGGATTCGAACCCCCATCAACGGTTTTGGAGACCGCTATTCTACCCTTGAACTACGCCCGTTCGTTAAAAACCAGTTCCGATAGTAGCTATCGGAACTGGTCTTATAAACATTATAAATATTACTATAGTATTTCAGTTACCTGACCTGCACCTACAGTTCTACCACCTTCACGGATAGCAAAACGTAAACCTACATTCATAGCGATTGGGCTTAACAAAGAAACTTCAATTGTTAAGTTATCTCCAGGCATAACCATCTCTACTCCAGCTGGCAATGTAATAACTCCTGTTACGTCAGTTGTACGTACATAGAACTGTGGACGGTAGTTATTGTGGAATGGTGTGTGACGACCACCTTCTTCTTTTTTCAAGATATACACCTCAGCTTTGAAGTGGTTGTGTGGTTTTACAGAACCTGGCTTAATGATAACCATACCTCTTTTGATATCCGCTTTGTCAATACCTCTTAAAAGTAATCCAACGTTATCTCCAGCTTCTCCTCTATCAAGGATTTTACGGAACATCTCAACTCCAGTAATTGTAGAAGTCAATTTCTCAGCTCCCATACCAATGATTTCAACTGGATCTCCAGTGTTTGCAACACCAGTTTCGATACGACCTGTAGCAACAGTTCCACGACCAGTAATTGTAAATACGTCCTCAACTGGCATCAAGAAAGGTTTTGCAGTATCACGAAGTGGCTCTTCGATCCAAGCATCAACAGCTTCCATCAATTCAATAATTTTTGGTACCCAAGCTGGATCGTTATTCAATCCACCAAGTGCAGAACCTTGAATTACTGGACAGTTGTCACCATCATATTCGTAGAAAGATAATAAATCTCTAATCTCCATTTCAACAAGTTCTAACAATTCCTCGTCATCAACCATATCCACTTTGTTCATAAATACAACCATTCTAGGAATACCTACCTGACGACCTAATAGGATATGCTCACGTGTTTGTGGCATTGGTCCGTCTGTAGCAGCTACAACAAGAATAGCGCCATCCATTTGAGCAGCACCTGTTACCATGTTTTTTACGTAATCCGCGTGACCAGGACAGTCAACGTGTGCGTAGTGACGGTTAGCAGTTTCATACTCAACGTGAGACGTATTAATTGTAATACCTCTTTCTTTTTCTTCTGGAGCATTATCAATTTGATCAAATGATTTTGCTTGACAGTAACCAGCATCAGATAACACTTTAGTTATTGCTGCAGTTAAAGTTGTTTTTCCGTGATCCACGTGCCCAATTGTTCCAATGTTTAAGTGGGGCTTGTTACGGTTAAAGGTTTCTTTTGCCATTTTACTTAATTTTTAATCTTAGTTATTATTAGTGTTCAATTTTATACTACTTTGAGCCAACTACGGGAATTGAACCCGTGACCTCTTCCTTACCAAGGAAGCACTCTACCCCTGAGCTAAGTCGGCAGAGAAATTTTGTTTAACATTGTTTAAAAGTTTAAAGTTGTTTCATTAAACTATTTTAAACCCTTAAACTTTAAACTTCATTTTGTGGACTAGCTCCCAAAAGGTCGCTGATCCTGCACCGAAGTTTTCGGTGCTCAAACTTTCAAAACGCATTTACTCGAAAGTAAACTTTCGGATAAATCCTTATTTGAAAGTTTGTGGGGAGAGCAGGATTCGAACCTGCGAAGTTCACACAGCAGATTTACAGTCTGCCCTCGTTGGCCGCTTGAGTATCTCCCCAATTTTTTAAATCTCAATAATTTAAAGAACAAATTCCAAATCGCATTTGGAATAAAACTGAGCCGGCGGAGGGACTTCCCTCAACTTTGCTCGGGATAAACTTTTCGTCCTTACGGATTTTAAAGAATCTATCTGCAAAGCATCGACCTAAACTTTAGAGCCGGCGGAGGGACTCGAACCCACGACCTGCTGATTACAAATCAGCTGCTCTAGCCAACTGAGCTACGCTGGCAATTTCAATAAAAAAAGTCCGCTATTTCTAACGGACTGCAAATGTATATCTTTTTGTTTTTTAATCAAAACAATTTTATAAAAATTTTAGATTAAATATGCGTATTGATTTTTTCTTTTCTTTTTACAAGCAATCGTTCTACGGATTCTGCAGAAAGCTCTACCGCTTCTTCGAAAGTCTTACATTGTTTTTTTACTAAAAAATCGTCTCCTGGAACAATAATTTTCATCTCAACAATTTTATTTTCCTTGTCACTAGTCTTTTCAACTTTCAAATAAACGTTAGAAGATACTACTTTGTCGTAATATTTTTCCAATTTGACCATTCTTTCTTGAATAAAATCGACTAGCTTTCTATCAACATTAAAGTTGACCGCGTGAACATCTACCTTCATAATCTAATTTTTTAGGTGGTTAAACATTTCTCGAATTATTTTTGATTTCTGGGATGGGCATCTTCGTAGACTTTTTTGAGTTCCGATAAACTGCTGTGGGTATATATTTGTGTCGATGCCAAACTGGAATGTCCTAATAATTCTTTTACTGAATTTAAATCGGCTCCGTTGTTTAAAAGGTGAGTCGCAAATGAATGCCTTAATATATGAGGACTTCTTTTTACCTTCTCGGAGACTTTACTAAAGTACGTATTTATTAATCGATACACAAACGAATCGTTCAACTTTAACCCATTTTTTGTGAGAAAAAAATAGTCAACATCGGTAACTTTCTCTAAACCTGCTCTTTCGCCAAAATAAGAATTTAATTCCTGACAAACAATTGGCAAAAGCGGAAGAATTCTTTCTTTATTTCTTTTTCCCAATACCTTTATAGTACGATTTGATGTGTTTACATTACCAATTTTCAAGTGAATTAGTTCTGTTCGCCGAATTCCTGTAATATAAAATAAGTCTATTATAAGCTTGTCTCTAATTTCTTCGAAGCCTACTGGATTTGGAATTTGATTTAAAACATCGGCAACTTCATTTTCTGAAAATGGAATTTGCAGTTTCTTAGGTGTTTTTAGCGCTTTGTGTTTTAGAAGAGGATTAAGCTCTATTTGCTTTGTCTTCAATAGAAATTTATAATAGGCTTTTAAGGATTGCATCTTCCTATTAATAGACACATTAGAAATACCATCATCTACCAGCGAGACAATCCAACTTCGGATTTGACTATAGTTCGCCTGATCTATATTGTCTTGATCAAATTGATTTTTATTAAATGAGTCGAAGAAACTTAAATCATTCAAATACGCATTTACGGTATGAGGAGAATATTTTTTCTCCAATTGTAAGTAATCTCTAAATGATTGCAAGTTGTTAGTCATATAAAAAGTTTGCTTCGTGCCTCGCAATGACAAGTCATAAAAAAAACCGTTAGTATCAAAGGTATTAAACTTTTAATGACTAACGGTACTTTATTGCAACAGAAAATAATTAACTATTCTCTATGTTGTCTCTCATATTCTGAATATAAGCCGCTTTTTGAATTTTGGCTCTGTTGGTAACTGATGGTTTTATAAAAGCAGTACGTGCTCTTAGTTGACGAACAGTTCCTGTTTTGTCAAATTTTCTTTTATAGCGCTTTAATGCTCTATCGATATTTTCTCCGTCTTTAATTGGTATAATTAACATAATATAGACACCTCCTCTCGTTAAGGGCGCAAAAGTAAAAAATAATTATGAATAATGAATTATTAATTGTGAATTATTTTAAAACTATTTTTTGAAAGAGAGCAATAATAAGATTTAAAAAAGCAATTGGAATACTAAAAACAGCTATTCCAGCAAAACCAAAACCGCATCTAGGAGAATCAGCCACAGAACTAAACAAGGATGAAACAAATGCAACAATAAAAAACATCCCTATTCCCAAAAGAAATTCACCAAAGAAACAAAACAAAGATACCTCCCCGAATTTCATATTTGTCCAACCAGCCAATGCTCTAACTCCATATTTAACCTGAATAAAAGTTGGAATCAATAAAATAATGAATAAAAGGAATATAATAAAATTCACAATATTGTCGCTCAACGTATTTTAATTTTACTCCTTCAAAATATTCCTAGAAATAACCAATTTCTGAATTTCGGTTGTTCCTTCTCCGATGGTACACAACTTAGAATCTCTGAAGAATTTCTCAACGGGATAATCTTTGGTGTAACCGTATCCACCGTGTATTTGAATAGCATCTGTAGATACTTTTACACAAACTTCTGATGAATACATTTTGCTCATTGCACCAAGAGTTGTCATATTTCGGCTTTTGTTTTTCAAGAACGCAGCCTTATGCAGTAATAATTCCGAAGCTTCAATTTCGGTTGCCATATCTGCCAATTTAAAAGCTATTGCTTGGAATTCGCTTATCGCTTTGCCAAACTGATGTCTTTCTTTCGAATATTTCAAAGATGCTTCATAAGCTCCTTTGGCTATACCTAATGACAAAGCTCCAATGGAAATTCTTCCACCATCTAAAATTTTCATCGATTGAATAAATCCTTCTCCTACTTCTCCGAGTCTATTGACATCAGGAATTCTACAATCATCAAAGAACAATTCGGCAGTTTCGCTTGCGCGCATTCCTAATTTATTTGCTTTTTTCCCTGAAGTAAATCCTGCCATTCCTTTTTCGAAAACAAATGCGGTCATTCCTCTAGAATCGCCTTTTTCTCCGGTACGTACTATCACTACTGCAATATCTCCAGAAATTCCGTGAGTAATAAAATTTTTAGAACCGTTTACAATCCAATCATCACCGTCTTTTACAGCAGTTGTATTCATTCCACCTGCATCCGAACCTGTCCCGTGCTCCGTTAGTCCCCAAGCGCCTAAGTGTTCGCCTGAAGCTAATTTTGGGACCCATTTTCGCTTTTGTTCTTCATTTCCAAAAGTCAAAATGTGATTCATACATAAAGAATTATGAGCTGCCACCGACAGTCCGATAGAGGGATCCACTTTCGAGATTTCTTCGACAACAGCAATATATTCGTGATAACCTAAACCGGATCCTCCCAATTCTTCTGGAACCAAAACACCCATAAACCCCATTTTACCCATTTTTTTAAACAAAGGGACTGGGAATTTCTGATGTTCATCCCACTCCATAATATGTGGTCTAATATATTTTTCTGCAAAATCTCTCGCAGATTCGGCTATCATTTTTTGCGTTTCGCTATAGTCAAAGTTCATTGTAAGGGGTATGAATTTTAAAAGTCCAAATATAAGGCTATAATTTTTGCCTTTTCAATAGACAAACCATTAATTTTTGTTAAATCTTCAATATTTTTAATATCCCCATTCATACTTCGAAAAGTAACTATGTTTTTGGAAATAGGGTGTTTAAAATAAGGAAACAAAGAAAGTTCTTTGATTGACGCATTGTTAATATCAATCTTTTTAACTGTGGGTGCAGCCGAAACCTTAAAATGCGTATTCAAATTTTCGATGACTTCAGGTGACAATCCCCAAACATCGTTCATTTGTTCCATCGAAACAAAACCACCAAGGCTTTCCTTGAATTTCAATATCCGAAGCGAAATCGCCTCGCCTATTCCGTAAATTTTAATTAAGTCCTCTTGAGTAGCCTGATTGATGTCGATGATGACTACTTTTTCTTTTTTGGCGAAAGCCGTATTATCGTATTTTTTATACCCAACAAATTCCTTTTTGTTGTTTACCCAATCCGGAAATTTGAAATAAGGTGAGATAGCAGCCAACAGTGAATCTGAAACTTTGGTCACTGTTTGAAATTCTTGAGCCGAATTCATGTATTTATTTTGCTTTCTGAAAGCGAGCAGTCTGTCGATTTCTGCAACCGACATTCCGAGTTTGTAGCCTTTATAATCTGTAATGAAGTTAGGGTTGAATGGATAGCTCTTCGGAACATAATCCAATTTATCTTGTTTCAATGCATCAATTTGTGATTGCAAGGAAAGCCATTTTTCTTTTTCAGTGGAAGCTTTAGAAAATGAAGAGAAATCAACAAAAAAATACAATACTTGAAGTGCAATTATGATTGCAAATAGTAAAAAAATGCCCGTCCGCTGTTCTCTCGAAAACTGAAAAAAGGATTTTACTGAATCGAAAATCATCAATACACTATTTTTTAAAGCCTAAAAATATAAAATATTTTGCAATCTGTTGCTTTCGATTCAACATAATGTCAAAAAACCAAAAAAAGCAAGTTTTAAAAAAATACAGAACTCTATGTCTTCATACCATTAAAAAAACAATATATTTGAAACCTATTAACAATAAAAGTGAGTTTATGTCAATTTGGAAAAGAAAACCATTATCCCAGCTTTTGAACGAAGCTGCCGATTCTGAAAAAGGATTAAAGAAAACACTAACTGCTCCCGGATTAGTAGCTCTTGGAATTGGAGCCATTATTGGGGCGGGATTATTTTCAATAACAGGTTTAGCCGCATCTGCTAATGCTGGACCGGCGATCACCATTTCTTTTCTTGTAGCAGCATTTGGTTGTGTTTTTGCTGGCTTATGCTATGCAGAATTTTCATCAATGATTCCCGTTGCAGGTAGCGCATACACTTATTCCTTTGCCACAATGGGAGAATTTATCGCTTGGATTATCGGATGGGATTTAGTTTTAGAATATGCAGTGGGGGCTGCAACGGTTTCGATAAGTTGGTCGCGGTATTTCGGTAAATTTTTAGGCGGCTATGGCATACATATAGATGACGCCTATATGCTTTCCCCTTTTGAAGGCGGAATAATAAATCTCCCGGCCGTATTTATTGTAATGATTATATCGCTTATTTTGATTCGTGGAACCAAAGAGTCTTCCTTTTTCAATGGAGCAATTGTATTGCTTAAAGTTTCGGTTGTATTAGTTTTTATCGCCGTAGGATGGCAATACATTCGTCCCGAAAATTTCACTCCTTATATCCCAGAAAATTCGGGTAAATTTGGGGAATTTGGATTTTCAGGAATCATCAGAGCCGCAGCAATTGTATTCTTTGCCTACATTGGTTTTGATGCCGTTTCTACAGCTGCACAAGAAGCCAAAAACCCAAAAAGAGACATGCCAATTGGAATATTATTGTCATTAGCTATTTGTACTGTCCTTTATATTCTGTTTGCTCACGTAATGACAGGAGTCGTAAATTATCAAGCCTTTGCTGGTAAAGACGGAATCGCGCCTGTAGCGGTAGCGGTTGAAGCAATGGGCACAGCCGGTCCTGACGGAATGATTACTCCAGCCTATCCTTGGCTCAACAACGCCATTCTTCTTGCTATTTTAGGAGGTTATGCTTCGGTTATTTTAGTAATGCTAATGGGACAAAGCAGGGTGTTTTTCTCGATGAGTCAAGATGGATTGATGCCAAAAATATTCTCTGAAGTACATCCAAAATTTAGAACTCCAGCCAAAAACAATTTATTATTTATGGTTATTGTAAGTGCTTTTGCTGCATTTATTCCCGCAAGAGTCGTTGGAGAAATGACCAGTATCGGAACCCTATTTGCTTTTATTTTGGTTTGCATAGGCGTATTGATTATGCGCAAAAAAATGCCTGATGCACCAAGAGCGTTTAGAACTCCGCTTGTGCCATTTGTGCCAATAGCCGGAGTTGCAGTTTGTTTGTTTATGATGGTGTTTTTACCATTAGACACCTGGATTCGACTTATCGTTTGGATGATGATTGGTTTCGATTTGTATTTATTTTATGGTATGAAACATAGTAAATTGAACAAAGGGCATTTCAGCCCAAGAAGCTACAAAACAGTTGCCCTTTCAGGTTTAGGAATGGTTCTAGCTTTAATTGTTATAGCCTTCATTCATCATAGTGATGAGTCGATTGATGATCATTTCTTGTTCTACTTCTCTCTGTTTTTTGCAGCGCTACACGCAGTAATCTATGCCTTTAGCTTCAAAAAAATCAGAATTCTCTAAATAAAATATATCAAAGGAAAAGGGATTATAGAGTTTCAAAACTTTATAATCCCTTTTTTATTTTAGAACTCTTGACTACAAATCAAAAACCGAAGATCGTTTGCCGCGAATTAAATCCTTCAACCTAATCCAGAAAGCCAGCGTTAGGTATACCCCAAACCATAAACCAGCAGTCACAAAACTAATGTAGATAAAAAATAACCTCACATCAGAAACGCGCATTCCCAACTTATCGGCCAAACGAGAAGACACATGAAATCCATGTTTTTCGAAAAAATATTTAATTTGTAATACTGCTTTCATTTTTTGTGGCGTTGTCCTTTTGCTTATTAACTAGGTTCGAGTGACTTTAATAAAGCGCAAAAATAAGCTTTTTCTAGTTGTTTTTCAATAATTCCATTCCGATAGCACATTCTAAACATCGGCTTTTGTTGCAATATTCGTTTTTGAGTTGCAATAGCGATTGTGATTCTAGGGCAGTTTTTGATTTAATACCAAAGGAACTAAACTTGTCTATAATAGCATTTTTTTCAGAAGGAACTTCATTAATCAATTGAATTAAATCTTCCGAAATTTCCTTGCCTTGACTTTTTGCAAATGCAAATTGAAGCGGGATTATGGTATTGATGATAATTAAATCGACGAATGATTTGGAAATTTTCTTCTTTTTTTTCGGGCTTTCTTTATCAAACTGATAATGGTTTTCCCAATAGACGGAAGTCGAAACATCGAAAGCTTCATAAATCCTTTTAACTGAATTTGTAGAACTGACAATAGAAAATAAATTTTGATGACTGTGATACAACTGTGACAATTGTGACAAACGAATCGTTGGAAAATTATCGGGACGATGCTTGAAAAACTGAACCGGTTCTATAATTTTTTTCTCGATCTGATATTTTTGCAACAAATAAAAATACCTGAACTTCAAATCCTTGAAGTAGTTATCCTCTTTTTCAGCATCCAACAAACCTGCATTTCCTACTAATAAAGCTTCTAGATTTTCGACCTCGAAACTTTCTTTGCGCATAATTGAAAACGGAATGGATTGCGCAATTTTCAAGAAAATTTCACCGTTGGTGTTCAAACCAAAATTCTTAGCCAAAAGGCTGAACAAAACCGCTTCCCAATCATTATTTGTTTGCTTCAACAACTCAAAAATAGACTTTGATTTTCGTTCCAATCGCTCGAAAAACAAACGTTCTTGCCAATTTTTCAACAAAAAATCGTCAATATTATTGAGTTGTTTCTCGCAATAAATCCAAGATTTTGGTGCTACCAAGGCATTGTAATTGGTTATAGTTGCAGCGTCTACGTATTTTTTGAGTTCCAAGACAGGAATTTCAGAATTGTTGCTTCTAAAGATTTCGGTATCGTGTTCCCAAACTACATGAAGAATAACGTTCTCATAAGCTTGGTCTCTCTCGTGATGATGCACATACCAATCCGAAGATTTAAGATGAATTTCTACATTCCCTGCCCATTTCTGATCACCAATAATCAATTGCGCGTTAAAAAAATCAGGGCCAGCCAATTCCAAATATTGTCCAACCTGAACAATAGTAAGCTGTTCTCCATTGAAGGTTTTTAAATTCAAACTATCGAATTTCTTGAATTTCCAGAGGTAATGGAGAAAATCTTCTTTCATAGATGATACTTTTTGAAAACATACTAAAGTAATAAATTAATTTTTAAACTATCAATAATTATTTCTTTGATTTTCATATCTTGGCAACAAGTTTTAATCTAAAATAAACCACATGAAATCAATTTTTCGTTCCCTTCTATTATTTGGATTTTTGCAAATTGGAATCGCTCAAGAAAACATCAATTTCCAAAAACCATCTCCAGAGATTTTAGCGCTCGCAGATTTTCAAAGAGCTCCGTCCGTAAGTATGGATACCAAAAAGCAATATATGCTTTTGAGTTATAGAAATACCTACAAAACACTTGACGAATTGAATCAAGAAGAAATGCGATTGGGTGGATTACGCATCAATCCGGTTACCAATATTTCTAGTTCGGTTAGCTATGTCAATAATTTAAAAATTAGAAAAATTAGTGATAAAAATGAAGTCCAAGTAAGTGGCTTACCTGAAAACCCAAAAATCACCAATGTATCGTGGTCTCCCGATGAGAAAAAAATAGGCTTTACGAACACCACAAGCTCTGGAGTTGAACTATGGGTTATTGATGTTACAAATGCATCAGCTAAAAAAATCACAAAAGACAATTTGAATGCCAATCTTGGAAGTCCATATAATTGGATGAAAGACAATGAAACTTTATTGGTAAAAGTATTGCCTGCGAACCGTCCTGCATTGATTGATGCTAAAAAAGATTTGCCAAAAGGTCCAACAGTATCCGTTTCAGACGGCGCAAAATCGCAAAACAGAACTTATCCTGATTTGTTAAAAAACAAACAAGACGAACAAAATTTCGAAACTTTGGTTACTTCTGAATTGTATAAAATTTCATTATCAGGAAAATCGGAGTTGTTCAAATCTGGAGCCATTTACGCTGGAGAAAGTTTTTCACCAGACGGTAATTATTTAATGATAACCACTATCCAGCGACCCTATTCTTATGTAGTTCCTTTGAATCGTTTCCCACAAAATACAACTGTTTACGACGCATCTGGAAAAGAGGTGAAAGTAGTTAACGAGGTACCTTTGACCGAGATAATGCCTAAAGGTTTTTCTTCGGTTCGAAAAGGGAAACGAAATATGAGCTGGCGTGCCGACAAACCTGCAACACTAAGCTATGTTGTTGCTCTTGACCAAGGAGATCAAGCTGTGAAAGTGGAGTACCGAGACGAAGTTTTTCAATGGAACGCACCTTTTTCATCTGAGGCAACATCTTTAGTAAAAACACCTCAACGTTATGGCGGTATGATTTGGGGGAACGAAACTACAGCCATGGTTTCTGATGATTGGTATGACACTCGAAACACAAAAATGTATTTGATAAATCCTTCGAATCCCAACCAAACACCTAAAATTATGTTTGACAGAAATTCTCAAGACATTTATTCAGATCCAGGAAATTTCGAAATGAAAAAGAATCAGTTTAACCGTTATGTATTGGCTATAGAAAATGACAATGCCTACTTGATTGGCGACGGACACACAAAGGACGGACAATTTCCTTTCATTGATGAATACAACTTAAAAACATTACAATCAAAACGAATATATACTTCAAAATTAAAAGACAAAAAAGAAGATTTATTATCGATAGAAGACTTCAAAAAAGGAGAAGTATTGGTTTCAATTCAATCCAAAAATGATTATCCAAATTACTATTTTAGAAACATCAAATCAAAAGATAAATTAACCCAAATAACCTCTTTTAAAAATCCGTTCGAAAGCATCAAAAACGTGTACAAAGAAGTGATTAAATACAAACGTAAAGATGGCGTAGATCTTTCAGGAACTTTGTACTTACCTGCAGGTTACGACAGAACCAAAAAAGACAAATTACCACTATTGATTTGGGCATATCCAGCTGAATTTAAAGATAAAAATTCTGCAGGCCAAAGCGATAAAAATCCAAATGAATTCACATTCCCAAGTTATGGTTCATTCGTCTATTGGGTTACAAAAGGCTATGCCGTTTTAGACGATGCATCCTTCCCGATTATAGGCGAAGGGACTACCGAACCTAATGATACCTTCATTACGCAATTGGTTGATGATGCGGAAGCGGCGATTAATGCTGTTGATAATTTAGGATATATCAATCGCAATAAAGTCGCCATTGGCGGTCATTCCTACGGTGCTTTTATGACTGCTAATTTATTATCACATTGCAAGTTGTTTGCTTGCGGAATTGCACGAAGTGGCGCTTACAACCGAACTTTAACCCCTTTTGGTTTTCAAATGGAGCAACGAAATTATTGGGATGTCCCTAATGTATATAACGAAATGTCTCCGTTTATGACTGCAGATAAAATGAAAACACCCCTTTTATTGGTTCATGGTGATGCCGATAATAATCCAGGAACATTTACCCTACAATCGGAACGCTATTACCAAGCTCTGAAAGGACTCGGTGCGCCAGTTCGATTGGTATTATTACCTAAAGAATCACACGGCTATGCTGCAAAAGACAATATTTTACATTTGCTTTGGGAGCAAGACCAGTTTTTAGAAAAATACCTGAAAAACTAGGGAAAATATTGAATTGTAAAAACCTACTTTTTCTAAACAATCAGACCTATGAGATTTTTAAAACCTCATAGGTCTTTTTTTTTTAAGAATTAATAGACAGTACTAGTAGTTTTCATCGCATCAAATACAATTTGGCGCAAGCGCGCGCATCGGATAAGGCTTCGTGGTGATTGAGTTCTATCTGCATTTCGCGACAGCAATCGCTCAATTTTGTTGGTTTTAATCCTTTGGCTTTGTAGATTTTTACCGTGCATTCCCACCGTGCGCCAATATTCAAATCCTCATAATTCAAGCCGTAAAGCGCCATGGACTTAGCCAAAACATTTCGGTCGAAACTTTCGTTATGAGCTACTACAACACGATTTTGAAGTCGCTTTTGAATCTCAGGAAATACTTGTAGGAACGATTTCGCATTGACAGTGTCACGAGGATAAATTCCGTGAACCGCAATCGTAAAAGAATTGTATTCGTTTCTTGGCGGCTTGATCAGGGTCACAAATTCATCGACAATAATTCCGTTTTCGACCGTGACAATTCCTACCGAACAAGGGTGATAAGCGGTTGCTGTTTCGAAATCTATAGCGGTGAAAGTCATTTTAGAAGTTAGAAGTTAGAAGTTGGAAGTTGGAAGTTTGCAAATTGACATTCTTGTTTTTTAAATAACTAAACTGTAGAAGCACATGTTTATTGGAAAAAATTCCAAACCAGTCCAAAACGGATTATAAAGTCACCCGTCGGATTATTGGGCGAAGAATAATAATTATAACCCGAAAACGAAGAATTGAAATGTTCTAACGTAAAGTAAATTCGGGTTCTTTGAATTCGTGCGTTGAAAAAGAAATCTAAATTAGCATAGTTCCCAATTTCCTTCTGATTTTGCACAAAAAACTCACCAATTACAGGATTATATTCGTTCCCGTAATAATTGGTAAAATAATTCAAGGTAACTCCCGTTTGAAAAAACAAGGCTTTACGGAACAAGTTTTGTGAGAAATAAAACGAGTTTCGGGTCACGAATTCTGGAACATTAAGAATCAAATCAGATTGATCTACTTTTTGATACAGCAGTGTGTTTTCTAATGCGAACTTTCCAAATTTAAACTCATTACTTGCCTTTACTGACAAATAATTAATCGTATTATCATATTGAGCAGGAGCAACAATTTGCTGTCTGCCCGCAATTTGAGCCGGGGTAGAAACATCTGCAAAATACAAATGATCATTAAAAGTAGAATATTGCACCGATACGTTTACCCAAGGAGAAGTGGCATTGGCACTAATAGAATTTATTTTTTCATTCTTAAAATCATTCGACCAATTATATTTCACATAACTACTCTGATACAAATTATAGTTATCATTAGGTAGCTTGTTCATATTCTGGTATTGGAACGAAAGCAGAGTTTCGTCATTCAACTCATACTGCACTCTGGCATCCAAATTCGAAAGAGATTGATTCGTGAATGATCGCGATAGCAAAAATTTACCGGTCCATTTATTCTTCCTGTATTCATATTGTCCGCCAAAACAATCAATTCGTCGGGTTAAGGAAGCAGGTACGGTTTCGGTATCTAATATCAATACTTGGTCGTAATAATAATTGCTAAAATAATCATCCAAATAAAAATTAAACGTACCCAAAGTTGTATTCTCATAGGTCAATCCCACTTTATTGTAGGTCTTATTATAATGCGTTTGGTCATTGATGTTGCTGGTTTTGTACGATTCCCCAAATCGAAACACCGTAGTTCCACCAACAGTCGAAGCAACAGTAGGCTGATTGTATTCGAAAAATTTATTTTCATAGTTAAACTGGTGCGCTATATACAAGTTATTACTTCCCTTCACCGGATTGATGCGGAACATATGATCCAGGAACACTCTTTTCCCTTTTAGAAACGACCGAGCATCAGTCAGAAAAACTTCCAATCGATCCCTTTGCAAATAGGCTGTATTCCCACTTTCGAAATCCTCTGCTGTGGTGATTCCACCATTTTCCTCATTCATAAGATCTTGTCCCGTAAAATGAGCATTGGCAAAATAGCGTTTATTTTTGGTATTGTAACTCGTTGTAAACCTAAAATTTCCTGTACTCGCAAGCTGATTTATATATTTTCCCTCCGAACGCAATCCTTTGTATGCTAATGAAAAATTGAATCTCTTAGACGTATTTACTGTAAAAAAAGCATCTACGTTTTGGCCTTTCTGCATTACCGATTTAAAGTAAAATTCCGTCACAGGGGTCGCCACCGAATAATACCGAATTTGATTGGCCTCAAGAAAATTAAAATGCTTCGCTTTGAATCCAAACTCAGGGAGTGGAGCAAAAGTAGTCAAACTGTATTGCAGGGTATTATAGGTTTGCCCCTCGTTTGGAAAAGGCAACAATCCAAAAAGATCTCTGCGCAAATAATTGTGGCTGTATTTTTTTTGAATGGTAAGCGAAGTGTCGATATAAGTCGTGTCGCGCTCCAAAGTAATCGCCCGATACATATCGATAGTTGCTACTGGCTTTTTGGGATTTACCGAATCTTTACCGATCAAATTGTCTAATAGGTTCGGTTTTTTACTGTTTTTCTCTTGAGAAAAAAGCAAAGAAGAGCAACACAATAAAACAACCAGAAAAGAAATTCTCATCGAGAAAGGATATAATTATAAATAACCGCTATTTTTTATCAATGGCAAAGGTAAATGAAAAAACACACAAACAAAAAAACACACCCAATTATAAAGGCTTCTGCATTTAAAAAGAAAAAAACTAGCCACGAATTTCACGAATGAACACGAATTTTGATATTCTAAAATTCACAAATTCATTTTTAGGTATAGGCGCTTAGAGCACCCTTGTTATCTATTGATTTTATTGATATTTATTCAAATTTCACCATCTTTTTCATTAACACATCGAAGATTGTCCCCATATTTGACCTTCTATTGTATCT
>NZ_JBIKRX010000093.1:0-9840 GCF_044348915.1 Flavobacterium sp.
TGCATCTTCCTTAAATCGCTTGTTAAATGTTATTGAATTCACACCTATAAATTTCTCCCTTGTACTCATTTGACAAAGGTAATACTATTTTCGTTTTTGGGCGGCCTAAACGCCTATACCTATAATTATATTATCCTATTTTTTATTTCCACATTTCACTTCCTTCAAAAACTACATACTTAGTATACTTTAAAGTGTCCTTTTCCAATAAAAACATTGCTCCAAAATAACAACCGATTACATAAAAGGAAGCTGATTTATCGTTTTTTGATATCTCGATTTCAAAATTATTCAAAACTTTTATATTTTGATCTTTTGAAATGGGATCTCCAATATATTTTCCAGTTTCGAATTCCCAAACGGCACTCATTCTATTTGGCATAAACAAAAATCTGTCCGCAGCAATAATTAAGAATAGAATCAAAATCAGTCTAGATAATTTATTCATCTGAAATTTTGAGCTTTACTGGGTTTTGACGAGTATCAAAAATTTGAAGAATACGGATTTCTGTCTTGGAGTGAATTTTATAAATAATTTTATAATTTCTAACAATCATCCTTCGATAAGGTGCACCCAAAATTTCATCCACTTGATACTGCTCTACAAAACAAATACTTTTACTTTGAGCAATAATATCTCTTATAACATTTCTTGCCCCCTGAAGAGATTTTAATTTAATAAATTCAAAGATTAGTTTCAAATCAGCTTTAGCGTGGTTGTCCCAGAGTATGACAATTGCCTTTTGCATATTACCAATTCTCGATTTCTTTTTCTAAATCTTCAATTGTAGTGAATTTGCCCGATGAAATTCGTTCATCGGCTTCTTTGACCATCTGGATATACTCTTCCTTATCTACAGGATAACCACTAACAGTATGCGCCACAACTTCCTTGTCTAAAACTGATTTTAGAGCAATAATTTTTTTCAGTTTAGTTTCATCATTGATATGAAGCAACCAATCCATCAACTCCTCTTTTTTTGCAGCTATATCCATCTTGCCTAGTTCTTTAGAGAGACAAATATACAAAATTTAAATACTCATTCTAAATTCCTCAATTATAGGATTTACTTTTGAAAAATCTGTTTCTTGAATGAACAACTCTACCGCTTTTGCACTTACCATACTCGGAAACACATTCGATTGGTTGTTATCACGAAGCACCGTTTCAACACCTATTGCTTCAATTTTACTTTTGAGGGAAACGGCTAAAATCTCAGTTCCCGAAAACACTTTCATTAATCCCATAGTATGGTCTGTTGTTTGTTGTTCTACTTAAAATAATTTATTCCTCTTCAAGGCCTTCTTCATCCTCTTCAAATTCTGTTTCGTCTTCAGTATCTTCCTCTTCAAAATCATCTTCCTCTTCATCAAAATTAAATTCAAAAGGTTCTACCAGCATTTTATCGGCTAATATTTCGATTCTTTCGTTGAGCACATTTGTAAAAATAATGCGTTGAGTTTTGGCAATACTATTCGAAATTCGCATAATTTTAATTTCGTGACGCAATTTCAAAATTGGATCAGCATCATCAAGAATTAACATTCGTAATCGGTTTACATTATACCCTGCTGTACTAAACATATCGTTTAGTTTATTGGGCGTACCTATCAGAATATCGATTCCCGTAGAAACGTAATTTTTATCATAGTCCATATCGCCTTTGTCGTGAACACCATAAATCTCTAATCCAGAATTTTTTCCATAGCGTTCAAAAAGAGCCACCATTTCGAGAACTTTCGTTTTATCTTCCACAACAATCAAAGCGCGTGGCGATTCTTCGGTGCTTCCAGCCAATTTTTGAATCACGTTGATCACAATTGCAGTTGTTTTTCCGCTTCCGTTTGGTGCAATGATAAGACAATCGGCACCGCTTTTTAGAGTCGAAAAGGTTTCTTTTTGCAGTTCATTGGCTTCGGTCAAACCGTTTGCGATGAGCGCTTCTTGCAGACTTCCGTTTATTTTTTTTAATTTCATTGTTTTTAATCTAAAGAATGGAAAAATCTAAAAAATCTAAAACAATTCATTTTGCTTCTTTAGATTCTTTCGTTTTTTTTGCTTTTTTTGCTTTTTTTATTTTGACGCAAACAGTTGCACATCAGTTTCAGAAATTTCGTTTCCGCCCAAGATAATCAATCGCTCGACCACATTACGGAGTTCCCGAATGTTCCCTGTCCAATCGTATTCTTGTAATAATTGAATGGCTTCTTTGGAAAAATGTTTCACCGTATTTCCTTGTTCAGAGGCGATTTTTTGAGCAAAATGCGAAATCAACAAGGGAATATCATCTCTTCTTTCATTCAGCGAAGGTACATTAATTAGAATTACAGCCAATCGATGGTATAAATCTTCCCGGAAACGACCTTCGGCGATCTCTTTTTTCAAGTCTTTATTGGTTGCTGCAATGACACGAACATCGACTTTGATGTCTTTGTCGGCACCCACTCGAGTAATCATATTCTCTTGCAATGCTCGTAACACTTTGGCTTGAGCCGAAAGACTCATATCGCCAATTTCGTCTAAGAAAATGGTTCCTTTATCGGCAGCTTCAAATTTTCCTGCACGATCTTTCACCGCTGATGTAAAAGCGCCTTTCACGTGACCAAATAATTCACTTTCTATCAATTCGCTTGGAATAGCGGCACAATTCACCTCGATTAATGGAAAACTCGCTCGTTGACTTTTTTCGTGCAGTTGATGCGCCACCAATTCTTTTCCGGTTCCGTTGGGTCCTGTCACCAAAACACGAGCGTCGGTTTGCGCTACTTTATCAATCATCAATTTGATATGATTGATGGGTTCGCTTTGGCCAATCATCTCGTAGTTTTTGCTGACTTTTTTCTTCAGAATTTTATTCTCGACTACGAGTTGTTTTCTGTCTAAAGCATTGCGAACGGTGTTTAATAACCGATTCAAATCAGGCGGTTTTGAGATATAATCAAAGGCACCTAACCTCATCGTTTGGATCGCCGTGACCATATCGCCGTGACCTGAAATCATCACCATCGGAATTTCTGGTTTAATTTTTTTGACCGCTTCTAATACTTCGACTCCGTCCATTTTGCGCATTTTGATGTCGCACAAAACGAGATCGTAATCGTTGTTTTTGATTTTCTCAAGTCCAGCGACACCGTCTTCGGCATCTTCGACTTGATACGAATCATTCTCTTCGGAAAGTATTTTGGCCAATACTCTTCGAATCGCAGCTTCGTCTTCTATGATTAATATTTTTGACATATTATTATATTTTTTTTGCCACGAAGGCACAAAGGCACAAAGTTTATTTTGATACTGTATTCAAACATAAAAGACCACCCCGCCCTTTGGGCACCCCTCCAGAGGAGGGGAAGTTGTACGCATTTCGTTCTTGTAATGAGGTGCAGAAAAGACGGGGTTAATTATATTTTTCTTTTGAAAACGGATGCCCTAGCCCCGACAGCAGTGAAAATCCTTATGTGCCGGTGTTCGGTACATAAGATTGCAACGGATGGCGGGAAATAGCTCCTCATTATTTTCAATATTTCAACCATTTATACAATTCTTTCCAAGATGGTTTTTTACCATACATCAATATTCCGACTCTATAAATTTTTGATGCAAACCAAACTACAAAAAAGAAGGTTGCAAATAGTATTGAAATCGAAAGCACTAATTGCCACCATGGTACACCAAACGGAATTCGCATCAACATCACGATAGGCGATGTGAGCGGAATCATCGAAAATACCGTGGCTATGGTTCCGTGAGGATCATTGATTACAGTAAAAAATCCGATATAAACTCCCAATACTAATGGCATAATAATCGGCAAAAGAAACTGTTGTGAATCGGTTTCGTTATCTACCGCGGCTCCGATGGCTGCATAAAAAGAACTGAATAAAAAGTAGCCTCCGATGAAATAAATTACAAAACTAATTAGAATAGTAGCGATGGGCATTTGCCATAATTCCTGCACATACATTTGTGCGGTTCCAGTCATTTGCATATGGGCTGTTTGCATCGCTTCTGACGGAATTTTAGGCGCTGGACAAGTTTCCAAACCTAAATAATAGGAGGCGACTAGCATCATCGACAACCCAATAATTGCCCAAATAAAGAACTGAAGTAACCCTGCCAATGAAGTTCCGATGATTTTTCCCATCATCAACTGAAAGGGTTTTACAGAAGAAATAATAATTTCGACAATGCGATTGGTTTTTTCTTCGATAACGCTGCGCATCACCATATTACCGTATATAATGATGAACATCATAATGAGATAACCGAAAGCACCACCAATAGCAATTTTGATTTCGTTAAGTCCTTTTACCGTTTTTTCGCCAGAGGCTTTAACCAAGCCGATATTGACTGTAGCTTCAGCATTTTTGATGGCCAAAGTGTCTAAGTCCGCTGCCTCGAAGTTTTGTTTGGTTAATTTTTTAGCGATAATATCTTGCACGTTTTCAATAAAGGAAAGACTTGGGCTTTCACTTGAAACGAACTGTATTTTACTTTCCAAATCCTTATTGTTGGAAACTTTTGGAATAACAATTAATCCTTCGTAACTCTCGTTTGCGACACTGTCTTTCAGAAAATTGACATCTACTGCTGAAAAGTCGGCATATTTGTATTCCGCTTCAGTTTTATTCAAGGATAAAAATTCATTGACAAACAAACCCGATTCATCGTGAATAGCAATTTTTTTGGTATCGGATTTCATAGTACTCAGAAAACCCACAAAAACAGCGATTCCCACAAAAAGCAAAGGACTTAAAAAAGTCATTACGATAAATGATTTATTGCGTACTTTGGCAATAAACTCTCTTTTTATGATTAAAGATATGATACTCATTATTTGGAAATTACAATTTTAAAAAATTCCAAATTCCAAATAATTGGATTTTGGGATTTAGTTTAATTTAGATTTTATTTATCACTTACTGCTTGTATAAAAATATCGTTCACACTCGGTATTTTTTCCATAAAATGCGTTACTTGTCCTCGTTGCGTTAAAATGTGGAGCAACTCATTTGGCAACGCCTTACCTAATTGCACTTCGAGTTTGATTTCGTTATTAAGTGATTTGAAATTCGTTTGTCCCACTTTGAATTTTTGAGTAATGTCATACATCAATCCTTCGACATTATCGGACAAAATACCGACTTCAAAACTATTGGTACGGAACTTCCGTTTTACTTCGTCTAAACTTCCTTCGATTAGTTTATTCGATTTGTGGATTAAGGCGATATGGTCGCATAATTCTTCTACACTTTCCATTCGATGGGTCGAGAAAATAATGGTAGAACCTTGTTTTTGCAATTCTAAAATTTCATCCTTAATGACATTGGCATTCACGGGGTCGAAACCTGAAAATGGTTCGTCAAAAATCAATAATTTGGGTTTATGCAAAACGCAAACTACAAACTGTACTTTCTGCGCCATTCCCTTAGAAAGTTCCTCGATTTTCTTGTTCCACCAGCCTTGAATTTCCAATTTATCGAACCAATATTCCAATTGCGCTTTGGCTTCGGCTTTTGAAAGTCCTTTCATTTGAGCCAAATACAGACATTGTTCGCCCACTTTCATACTTTTATAAAGTCCTCGTTCTTCAGGTAAGTACCCAATATGGGAAATGTGTTTGGGGTCTAGCTTTTCACCATCAAGAATAATTTCGCCACTGTCGGGCATTGTTATTTGATTGATGATGCGAATCAGGGAAGTTTTTCCGGCTCCATTTGGGCCTAAAAGCCCATAAATACTCCCTCTGGGAACAGTTAGTGAAACTGCATTTAAGGCAACAAAATCGCCATATTTTTTTACAACATTGTTTACTTCAAGTATCGTACTCATAGAGGTATTTGAATTATTTTGAGTGTCTAGCTGTTCAAAGACAACTTAGACGCTTTGGTCTTGGGTGTGTAAAAATAGAAAAATAGCGCTAATAAGCTGTTAAATAAAACAAAAAAACCCACCCCTGTTTTCACAAGGATGGGAAAAATTATCATAATTAAAAATTATGAAAACATATCTTTCACTTTTTCAAAAAAGGATTTGTCGCTTTTTTCAGGATTTGGAACAAAATTTTCGTTTTCGAGATTGCTTTCGAAAAACTGTTTTTGCTCTTTATTTAGTGTTTTTGGTGTCCAAACATTCACGTGAACCAATAAATCTCCTGTTCCGTAACCATTTATGTTTGGAATTCCTTTTCCTTTTAATCTTAGGATTTTTCCAGATTGAATGCCTTCATCCAATTTAATTCTGACTTTTCCGTTGACGGCCGAAATATCTTTAGAAATTCCAAGAACTGCCTCAGAGAAACTGATGTATAAATCGTAATGCAAATTTTCACCTTCGCGTTTCAAGAATTCGTGCTCAATTTCTTCGATGGCTACAATTAAATCACCTGGAACACTATTTCCTGGAGCATCATTTCCTTTATTGGAAACTTTTAGTTGCATACCGTCAACCACGCCTGCAGGAATTTTTATGGTAACTGTTTCATCTTCCATAACCATTCCTTGCGAATCGGCTTCAGAAGGTTTTTTGTCTAATATTTGACCCGAACCGCCACAAGTTGGGCAAGTGGATGCCGATTGCATTCTACCTAAAATCGTATTGGTTACTCGCATAACCTGACCTTGACCGTTACAAGTAGAACAAGTTTTATAAGAAACTCCCTTGGCTTGAACTTTACGTTTTACTTTCACTTTTTTCTCAACACCATTGGCAATTTCTTCCAATGTCAATCTTACTTTGATTCGAAGATTGGTTCCTTTGACACGACGTTGTCCTCCGCCTCCGCCAAAACCACCGCCACCGCCAAATGCGCTACCGAAGATATCTCCAAATTGACTGAAAATATCATCCATATTCATTCCCCCGTGACCACCACCAAAACCACCTGAACCATCAAAAGCTTGATGTCCGTATTGATCGTATTTGGCTTTTTTCTGAGGATCACTCAATACTTCGTAAGCTTCGGCAGCAGCTTTAAAACTTTCTTCTGCCGCAGCATTACCAGGGTTTTTATCCGGGTGAAACTCGAGTGCTTTTTTTCTGTATGCCTTTTTAATTTCGGCAGCATCAGCATTTTTGGAAATGCCAAGTATTTCGTAAAAATCTTTTTTCATTTTTCAATTTAGGAATTAGCCCTTCGACAAGCTCAGGGTGACAATAAGGATTTTAAGAAATTAATTTCCGATTACCACTTTTGGGAAACGGATAATTTTGTCACCCAATTTGTATCCTTTTTCGATTACATCAACAATTTTTCCTTTCATTTTAGGAGAAGCAGCTGGAATTTGGGTGATAGCTTCAGCAAAATCGGCGTCGAACGCGTCACCTGGATTTACATCAACTTGCTCTAATCCTTTTGAAACTAAAGTGCTTTTCAATTTTTCTTGAATCAATTCTACACCTTGAATCAAAACATTGTCATCCGTTTTTTTGATTTCGGATAATGCTCTGTCAAAATCGTCTAAAACGGGAAGCAAAGCCAACAATACATCTTGATTGGCAGTTTTGAACAACTCGATACGCTCTTTTGCCGTTCTGCGTTTGTAATTTTCAAATTCAGCGAACAAACGGATGAATTTATCTTTTTCGGACGCTAAATCTTGTGATAATTGTTCTTCTCTCGATATTTCCTCTACTCTTTCTTCAATTGCAGCATCCAATGCATCTGTATTACTATCATTATTTTCAATTGGAGTTGGATCAACAATTTCGTCGTTTAGCTTATTTTCAGTCGTCATTCTTGTATTGTTTTTAAAAAAATTGGTAAACTTCATTTTTATTCTTTTCTGTTGATTGCAAAAGTACTGCCAAAACTTGAAAAATGTCAAATTGTCATTCATTAATTAATACAAAAAAAAAGAAGCCACAGCACAGTGAGCTAAAAATAATTATTCGTGTGGCAAAAATTTAATATAATTTTAAGACTAAAACGTTGTAGTTTGTATAAATTTGTCCGGGTTCAAAAAGTAAAATAAAAAATTAAGGTTGGCTTCTGGTCTTTAAACTATTATTAATTCACTATGTATTATATTTAAAAAAGCTTCGTTTAAACAAACGAAGCTTTTTTTTGTTTTATGCAGTTTATAAGACAGGATTAATCCTATATATTTGACTAGATAGCAAAACCAATTTGAACAAGAGTACCCTATAGTATCCCCTGTTTTTTTTCAAGAATTTTTATTTTTAAAGTAGTTTCTTCTATTCAATACTAAACACTCGCACGAGCATAGTCTTCTTTCTTGTCTTTGCAATACTTAAACCCTTTCAAACGGATTTTTTTGAGCAGGAGAAGCCCTTTCTTTTCTTAAAACTAGCATCGTCAGGTAAACTACACAATTTATGAAAATCCGGATCTTATATATTCAATCCTACTAGTAAGTACTAACAGAGCAAAAGAAATTACAACGCAAAACAAAAAAATATAATAAAAATACCACTTTTTATTAATTATAATTGTATTTTATCGATTTTATATGCTTTTCATCGGTTATTTTAATTTTTTATTTCTATGTTTGAAAACTCGGAATACGTTGAACAGCACGTTTCAATGTACCATAATATGAGAAAGTAATCCAGTATTTAACCTTTAACTGTAATAGTATGAAAAAAATAACTTTACCCAAATCAAGTTTTTTTCTAATTGTTTTGTTGACTTTGGTTTCCTTCATTGGATACTCGCAAACTACTGTTACATTATCTACTGGCACTAGCTGGACGGTTCCAGCAGGTGTTACAAGTATAACTGTCGAAGCTTGGGGTGGTGGCGGAAAAGGTGGAACTAGAACTACAAACGGAAATGGGGGCGGAGGGGGCGGAGGTGCATACGCAAAAAAAATCATAACGGTAACTGCCGGAAATTCATATAATTATTCCGTAGGGGCTGGAAGTACCACTACATCCGCAGGTGGAGATTCTTGGTTTTTAGACAACACAACAGTTCTAGCTAAAGGAGGAAATAGTGTGGCTAACAATTCTGCAAGCGGCGCAAGCGGTGGCGCTGGAAATCCAACAAGTATAGGCGATGCTGGGTTTGTATTTGCAGGAGGAAATGGAGCAACTGGTTCTGCAGCTTTTGGCGGCGGCGGTGGTTCTTCAGCCGGAACCATAAATCCATCTAATGGTGTTAATGCAACAAACGCAACAGGAGCTACCGCAACAGATGGAGGCGCTGGTGGAAAAGGTGGAGACGGTAGAAGCACCTCACAAGGGAATGGAACCGTAGGAAGTATTCCTGGTGGTGGTGGCGGTGGTGCCTACAGGACTTCTAGTGGCACACAAAACGGTGGCAATGGAGGAAATGGCCAAATTAGAATAACCTACACACTACCCGAAATAAACATTCAAGGAAACAGCGCAAATATCAATGATAACGCTACCACAACTACCGCAACCAACGGAACTATTATAGGACCAGGCACAACCAGCATAGGATCGAGTATTTCTAGAACCTACACCATACAAAATACTGGTCTAGGAATTTTAACTATTGGTACTATAACCCTAAGTAATACAGCAGAATTCGCTGTAACTACCCCGCCTAGTACAACTGTGGCCGCGGGTGGCACTACCACCTTTACAGTTACATTTAGCCCTATAGGATTTGGACAAAGATTTACAACCATTTCTATTGAAAATAATGATCCAAATGAAAACCCATATAACTTCGTAATTCAAGGTGTTGCCGTTGGGCCTGAAATAAATGTTATTGGAAATAATCTGGAAAAAACGGTCAAATTGACCACCCATTTCCAGTGCAAATTGACCACCAGTTTCGGAGCAAACTGACCACCTAATTTCGGTCTAAATTGACCACCCAAAAAACTCCAGCTTTTTTTCATGTTGTT
>NZ_JBIKRX010000151.1:0-2610 GCF_044348915.1 Flavobacterium sp.
GAAACAATATCTAATGGGTAATGTAAACCCAAGTAGATTCTACTGTAAGCGAAAATTAAAGGCCATAAAAACAGTAGCCAAAAGTAATTGAATTCTTTTTTAAAAATTAGGTATAAAAATGTTACTACTCCCATTGAATTGGCAGCGTGACCCGAGAAAAAGCTAAAAGAAGTTCTAGCTTGTACGATTCTGATAAAGGAATTGATTTCGGGATTGTTGCAAGGGCGTAGTCTTTGAAATCCGTTTTTGAATAAGTTGGCAGTTTGGTCTGTTATCACTACTAAAATCGCTACGAATAAAAGCAAATACAAGGTTTGTTTCGTCCCGATTCTTTTGAAAATGAGATAAAGTAAAAGAGCAAAAAGTGGAATCCAAGAGGTTTGTTTGGTAATAATTAACCAAAGGCCATCGTAGGTTTCTGAGCCAAGACCATTTAAAAATATAAATAATTTTTGGTCGAGAGAAAGAATTTTGTCCAACATTATTTTTTGCGTTTTATTGGACCAATGGCGTCTTCGATATCCTCTTCCTTATGGATTTCATCCTTTGCTGCATCGGCTTTGACTGGGTCTATTGCAGATGAGCTACTAGTGTTTTCGTCGGTAACAGTGCTTTTGACTTTGTCTATTTCTGTCGAAAAATTATCTGATATTCCCTTCAAAGGATTTGAGTCTCCAAGCAAATTAGATTTAGCATTATTAATTTCAGAATTGATATTGCTTGTCAAGTCGCTCAACATATTTTGGTCGAAACCATTTGCTTCGGCTCCTTTTTGAATTTCATTTTTGATATCGTTGGTGGCATTTTTTAACTGCGCCATCGCCTTACCCATTGTACGAGCCATTTCAGGCACTTTATCAGCACCAAAAAGCATTAAAACTATAAACATTATAAAAATTAATTCGCCTCCGCCAATTCCAAACATAATCTATTTTTTAGGTTGCAAAGTTACAAAGATGTAAGGATACAAATTAGTGATTTTTTAAATTAATTAACATTAATCAAATTTCGATTTTACTGCTGTTTTTGGCCAAGTATTATTGGTTACATCAATGTCGGCAGTTTCTAATTTTGGATCTAGCTGAATGGTTTTGATTGCTTTCTCTGTTGCAAAAACTCTTTTGGCAGTTTGGTTGTTTTTTCTCCAAATCTGGGCAGGGAATTTAAAATTCTCTTTTGTGTTATCCTCATAAATAATCTCACCAATAATTGGCATCAGCATTCCTCCAGGCTTGTCAAACTCCACTTCGTAAAAGTATTTAGGCGTTTTCATTTTTGCTTTTTCCTCATCCGAAAAATTTTGAGCCACATAATCCGAAAGTAGTTTGAAAGAATCTACCTGAAAAACTTGTTTTTTATCTGAGTTTAATTCAGGATTGCTGTTTGAAACCAAGTACATAAATGGGCCAGTTTCCTGGCCAAAACGCCTTTTGTTGATGGTTGCATCCTTCAATTCTTTTGGTGGTGTGTCCGTAACATAATATTGTTTCACCTCTTTGATGCCAATATCTACATAGTCTGTTGTGTAAAACCAACCTCTGAAAAACCAATCCAAATCCACTGCAGAAGCGTCCTCCATAGTCCTGAAAAAATCTTCTGGGGTCGGGTGTTTGAACTTCCATCGATTGGCATATACTTTAAATGCATAATCAAATAAATCTCTACCCATAATGGTTTCTCTCAAAATGTTGAGACCGGTTGCAGGTTTTGCGTAAGCATTGTTCCCGAAATCGATGAGGCTTTCGGAATTGGACATAATAGGTTCCAAGAAGTTTTTGTCGAGGCTCATGTAAGGAACAATACCTTTTGGAGACCCTCTTCTTGAAGGGAAGTTGGTACCTAACTCCTCTTGAGCCATAAATTGCATAAATGTATTAAGTCCTTCATCCATCCACGACCATTGACGCTCATCTGAATTGACAATCATTGGAAAAAAGTTGTGTCCAACTTCGTGAATGATTACGCCAATCATTCCGTTTTTGATTTGTGTGCTGGTTACGCCATTTTCGTCTGGACGACCAAAATTCCAGCAAATCATTGGGTATTCCATTCCTTGGTCTTCAGCAGAAACCGAAACTGCTTTCGGATAAGGATAGTCGAAAGTGTGCGCCGAATAGCTTTTTAGTGTGTGCGCCACAGTACGTGTAGAAGTTTCACCCCAAAGTGGATTAGCTTCTTTGGGATAAACCGATTCTGCCATAACCACTTTGCCGCTCAACTGAACCGCCATAGCATCGTAAATAAACTTTCTAGAAGTTGCAATTCCAAAATCTCTCACGTTCTTGGCACTAAATTTCCAAGTTTTTTTCTTGTCTGAAAATCCTTTTTCTGCAATTTCTGCCTCAGCTTGAGTTACAATAACAACCGGATTGTCAAATGATTTTTGTGCTAATTCATATCGTTTTACCTGCGCAGCTGTGAATACTTCGTTTCTATTCATTAATTCTCCAGTTGCGTTCAAAACATGGTCAGCAGGAACAGTTATGTTTACATCAAAATTACCAAAAGGCAAAGTGAATTCTCCACTTCCCCAAAACTGCATGTTTTGCCAACCTTCAACGTCGTTATACACGGCCATTCTAGGATAGAATTGTGCAATGATATAAAGTT
>NZ_JBIKRX010000152.1:0-2596 GCF_044348915.1 Flavobacterium sp.
TTTCCAGATTGAATGTAAATATCGGCATCACGACGCGAACACACTCCAGAATTGGAAATGTATTTGTTCAAACGAATTTCGTCTTTTACTTTTGGTCGTTTTGGTGCTTGGTTCGGTTTTTTTGCGTTTTTAGCAGCCTCTTCCTCAGCTATTTTTACAGATGGTTTTACTTTTTTAGGCCCTTGAGCGCGCTTCGCCATTGCCGGCTTTGGCTTGTTTGAGTTGGGTCTTGAGCTATTTGCTCTACCACCACTTTTGTTGTTATTGCCTTCCTTGTTATTCATAACCTTATAAAATTTTATGCAAAGATAGTTTTTTATTGCTTATTAGTTGATTGTTTTTGGATTAGGTCTGTCTAGCCCTGATGGAAACGGCATCCTTTTTCTTTTAACTTTAAAAAGAAAAAGATATAGCGAACAGCAGGAATAGCTTCTAAAAATTCAAATAGATTGCAATAATTTTTTTCCGTGCCACAACACGCTGGGATTGATGAGGATAATACTAAAAACGCCTGCTACGATTAGGAGTTTCAGAACATTATGAAGTAAAAGATATTGCTCCTTAGTGTTTGATTTCCATAAGGAAAGCTGGAAAAAAATCAGGATAATTAGGCAGGTATAAAAGTAGATATCCATATAACCCACATCGAAAACTTCGATTAATATGTATACTGGAATGATGGTGCAGATAGATAACATAGTTATTATTTTCTTAGAAACTTCTTCGCCATAAACAATGGGAATGGTTCTATAATCGTTAGCCAGATCACCTTTTATGTTTTCTAAATCTTTGACCAATTCCCGAATCAAAAGCAATAAAAACAAGAAAACGGCGTGTCCCAAGATGACTTCATACAGATTTTTGTAATATAAAAACACGGCAAAAAAAGGCAATACCGATAGAAATGCAGACATTAAATTCCCAAGAAATAGTTGCTTTTTTATTCGATGCGAATAATACCAAATCAAGAAAATATATACCGAAAAATATAAAAAGGCGCGCCAAGAAACAAAAATAGCTAGAAAAACTACGATGAAATTAAGCGTAAAATAAACGTTGAGCTTCGTTTTTTGGCTGACCAAGCGATCGAGCATTGACTTAGTGGGTCGATTGATTAAATCTTTTTTGCTATCGTAAAAGTTATTGATAATATAACCCGATGCAATGGCCAATGATGAAGCTAAAACAATGATAAATAAATCGAAATCGAGCAGAATAGCTAACGCTCTTTTTTCGGGTGCGAGAATAAAAATAGCCGATAGATATTGCGCAATAACTATTATCGGAATGTTGTAGCCTCTAACCACAGAAAACAAGCTGATGAATTTCATCACGATTATTTTGTTCTTTCGGCTAAGCATTTATTAGAATTGATAAACTACTTCGAGCTTATAATCTTTGAGTGAAATTCTTGCTTTTTCTAAATCTTGTGTAAATCCAAGAATGTAACCGCCGCCACCAGAACCACATAATTTCAGATAATAATCATTCGATTCGATTCCGTTTTGCCAAATTCCGTGAAATTGTTCAGGAATCATCGGTTTAAAATTATTGAGAACGACTTTTGATAATTTTTTGGTGTTAGCAAATAATGATTTCATATCGCCTCCCAAGAAATTTTCGACACAAGCATCGGTATGTTTGATGAATTGTGATTTCAACATTTTTCGGAATCCTTGATCTTTCAATTTTTCCATAAAAATATTGACCATTGGCGCTGTTTCGCCCACAATTCCTGAATCGATCAAAAACACTGCACCAGTTCCTTCCAAACTTTGGGTTGGAATTCCTGTAGCTTCGATATTATCTTTAGAATTGATTAAAATAGGAATACTCAAATAGCTGTTCAAAGGATCTAAACCGGAACTTTTTCCGTGGAAAAACGATTCCATTTGAGAAAAAATATTTTTAAGTTCTAGCAGCTTTTCGCGAGTTAAATTCTCTAATACTGTAATTTTATGGTGCGCATATTTATCATAAATAGCTGCCACCAAAGCACCACTACTTCCAACACCGTAACCCTGAGGAATACTAGAATCGAAGTACATTCCCGTTTCAACATCGCTCTTAAGCGTTGCCAAATCGAAAGTTACTAACTCTGGTTGTTCGCGTTGTAAAGTTTCTAAATGCGACACAAAACGTTTCAAGTTACCGTTGGATTTGATGGCTTCTTCAGATGGGTTTTCGTCTCTCTTCAGTGCGCCATTGTAAAAATTGTATGGAATAGATAATCCCTTCGAGTCACGAATGATTCCGTATTCTCCAAAGAGTAATATTTTTGAGTAAAATAAAGGTCCTTTCATATATCGCTTGAACTTATTTTATTTTGTTAATTTTTGTTGGGTTTTGTCTGGTGTCGAAAACAGCTAAAACTCTAACTTGCTTTGAATTATATTTATAATAAATTGTGGTTTGCTTTGATAAAACACATCTGTGCTGGTTATTGTTAATTTGAGATTTTGGGAACATTTCTGGTTCTTTTTGAATCAAATTAACCGATTTGTCAAGTTTTGAAAGAATTTATCTCTAACTTTCGCAGACCATTTAAATTCTAAATACTCCAATAAATCAATTAACTTTTTCTCAGCATTCTTTG
>NZ_JBIKRX010000094.1:0-9683 GCF_044348915.1 Flavobacterium sp.
GTCTGCATCTTCCTTAAATCGCTTGTTAAATGTTATTGAATTCACACCTATAAATTTCTCCCTTGTACTCATTTGACAAAGGTAATACTATTTTCGTTTTTGGGCGGCCTAAACGCCTATACCTATTGTCTTTTATCGGAAGATGTAACACCTATAAAATCCCTTTTTACCAATGGTAATAGTTCTGGGCGTTTCATTTATTTGTGGTGCATATCTTTTTGTAAAAATACTTCTTTTTTTGGAAGAAGCAAGGGTAATGTTTTGGGTTATTTTGAGAATGTTTTTTGGTTTTAAAACAACCAACGCTTACAACTTAGAAAATCTCTTAGCTTTTATTCTCCCAACAAGGATTCAACTTCTTTTTGTAAAACAGGTAAGTTTATAATCACAATTCCCCAAATTACATCATCTGAAACAGAATCGTAACCATGAATAATTCGATTTCGAACATCAACAATTTTTCTGGAATTTGAAATTTGAATGTGGTTATCTTCCTTAAGAATTTGGCTCATTGCTTCACCAATAATTTCGATATTTCGTTCTACTGCTCTTTTGGTTCTTAAATCGTTTTGATATATTTCAAACAATTTAGGAGTGTCAACAAAATAACTTTCTATCTCGTTTATAGAACTCAAAATATCGTACAACCAAGTTTTAATAGAATTATCCATAAATCAATTTTTTACTATGATTTAATGTTTTTCTAAAATAAGGGTTTTTAATGGCTTTTTCTTCTAATAAATCAACGTTTCGATTTAGAATATTTTCGAGAGAAAACTTAAGTTCGTAATAATTGTCTCCATAATCTAAGACGTCTATGGGTTCAAAATCGACTATTAAATCGACATCACTTTTGTCGTTAAATTTGTCTGTTAAAACAGACCCAAAAGCATACAAAGACCTGACCTTATGTGTTTTGCACAAAGTTAAAATTTCTTTATTTAGTCTTTCTATTAGGTTCATTTTTGTAAAATCTATCTTCAAAAATACATAAAATAAATTAGAATTAATTTAAAAAAGACGACGAATCAATTTAACACTCCTAAACAAACAACGCCTTCAATTCGGTAGCATCTTGAGGATTTAATTTTCCAGCCAAGACCAAACTCAATTGTTTTCTTCTCAAGGCATCATCATAACGGTGTTTTTCGAGTTTGGTTTCGGGAATGATTTGCGGAACTTCTACCGGTTTCCCAGCGTCATCAACCGCCACAAAAGTATAAATGGCTTCGTTGGATTTTGTTCGTTCTCCAGATTTTTTTTCTTCAATCCAAACGTCGAGGTAAATTTCCATCGAAGTTGTGAAAGCGCGCGAGACTTTTGCCTCAATAATTACCACACTTCCTAATGGAATAGCTTTGTTGAAAGCCACGTGATTTACCGAAACGGTTACGGAAATTCTGCGAGAATGTCTTCCTGCAGCGATGCTGGCCGCACGATCCATTCGGGCCAATAATTCGCCTCCAAAAAGATTATTCAAAGGATTTGTTTCGCTTGGCAAAACCAAATCGGTCAATACAGTCAAAGATTCAGAAGGATGTTTTGAAGTCATAGTTTTTTAGTATATTTTATTATTCATTGCTATTGAAATTGCCAATGTCATTGTGAATTTGATTCTTTTCTAATTCAACCAATACACCGCCATCACAGCTGGAATAAAATAAATAACGATTGTTCTGGCACCGTCATAATCTTTGGCTAATCGTTGTCCGAAAAGCAGCATTAGCAAAGTAATACTCGAAAAAATGGCGCCATATAAACCAAAAGTTCGTCCGTTGCTCACGAATAATTCTATGCCACCCACCAAGCACAAAACACCAGAAATTAATTCTAAAACCAAGATGTTCAGCAAGGCTAAGCGAACCAGATTTTTTAATTGGGTTTTAGCAAAATGTTCCTTTAAGAAATCGAGATTGTCTTTCCAATAGAACAATTTATCATAGCTAGATTGAATGAAAGTGATAGCCAAAAAGGCCAAAAGCAAAATAGAGGCGGCATTATCCATAAATTTATTTTTTATGTATTAAACGAGTGAGTTTGATGGACAAATCGGTTAGAATAATTTTAGCATTTCCGTTGCGCTCAATATGATAAATTGCATCGGACAATTCCTGAAATATTTCGTTGATATTGTTTCCGTTTACAAAAGGGGCAAATTTCGCTATCGTAAAGTTTTCGACCGCCGGTTCGATATACACTAGACTTGGTGTTTCGTAATTATGTAGCAACGCTTGACGAAAAATATCGATGCAAAACTGCAAAAATTTCTTTTGAGTTTCTCTTCCCAAACCGGCAATTTGTTCGCTCCAATGGATTAAATCAGCGATAACAGCGGGGTTTCCTTTGGCCTTGAAAGCCGCGCGAACCCAAGCCACAAACCACTGTTCGAAGGGAAATTCTTCGCTATCATCTTTGAATAAATGCAGCGCTTTATTGTAATTTCCTTGTGCCTGATGCGCTATTTTTGCAGCTAGTTTAGGCTCCATATTTTCTCGAGAAACCAAGGCATCAGCGATTACTTTTTCGCTCAATCCATTAAACTGCAAAACCTGACAACGCGAACGAATCGTTTGAATGATATCTTCCTCGTTTTCGGAAATCAGGATGAAAACTGTTTTTTCTGGCGGTTCTTCAAGTAATTTCAACAACTTGTTTGAAGCGGCAATATTCATTTTATCGGCCATCCAGACAATCATAATTTTGTAACCACCTTCGTAGGATTTTAAAGAAAGTGATTTTAGAATTTCCTGAGCATCATCCACTCGGATTTCGCCTTGTTTGTTTTGAACTCCCAAAACAGAATACCAATCGAATAAGCCTCCATAAGGATTTTGAAGAATGAACTGTCTCCAATCTGCAATGAAGTCAATGCTTTTTGGTTTTGTTTTTACATCTTCAGTGCTGACCGTTGGATACACAAAATGCAAGTCGGGATGGGCTATTTTTTGAAATTTAAGATTGCAAGATTCATTCGAGGCCGAATTTTCTCCGTTTTGGTTACTACACAAAATGTACTGTGCATAAGCAATCGCCATAGACAAAGTACCGCATCCTTCTGGTCCAATAAATAACTGTGCGTGCGGAATTCTACCTAAATCGGCACTCCGTGTCAAGTGGTTTTTAATATGTTCCTGCCCTAAAATTTCTGAAAATTGCATAAGGCAAATATAGTATAAAATTCAGCAGAATTCCAAAAGTTTATGGAATCGACAAGCAAGCTCACGATATAAAAATAATCGATTAAATGCATATTTTATCGACATATCAAACGTTTTTTAAATTTTGTAGTCTTTTTACTTGCTTTTAATAAAATAATTGTGTCCCAAACTTTAATTCATTACCGATAGTACAATTTTTAGCCTACACAACTATTAAAATGATTTACATTTTATCGACCAAATACTTATTTCACCGACGTATGACAATTGCAATTTCTATTTGTACTATTTTTTATGTATTTAACATAAAAAATGTTGTTTGTTTGAATTTCTTTTGTAAGTTTGTTATCCAAATAAAACTAGCCTATGAAAACCAAGATTATTTTTATCAGCGCAATTCTTCTATTAGTATCAGAAGCAACTTTTGCTCAAAGTAAAAATGCTCCTCACATAGTATGATTTCTTTCTCCAAGAAGCTTTTCAGGATAAATTTCGATAAGTTCTTTAATATTTTTTCCTAAAAGAAATCCATTAACAACTACCGATTCATCACCGTTGCAACCAGATAATTCCCAACTTTCACCAAGAATATGGCTTAATGCAGGCTTTTCAAATATTTTTTTCAAT
The DNA here is from genome assembly GCF_044348915.1 of Flavobacterium sp. GTDB lineage: Bacteria > Bacteroidota > Bacteroidia > Flavobacteriales > Flavobacteriaceae > Flavobacterium. The sequence goes on from NZ_JBIKRX010000094.1 coordinate 3,786, forward strand.
TTAGCACCACCCCAGATTTTGTCTTTTAGTATAGGGCTGAATTTTAATGGGTATAATAGTTTGTTCATTTTTTTAGTGTGTAATTTTTTATCTTTTTTTTCCATCAATAATAAAATAAGCGTCAAATCTTAAAATATCAGTTTACAAGTTTCAATTGCATTATGACTTATAGGCAAAATTATTGTTTCGCCGGAAGTTTCAATTACTTCATCTTCATCTTCAATCAAATTCGTCTTAATGACTTTTTTAACAGCAAAAAGAAGTCCAATTTTCACAGTAGTATCCTCTCCTTTCATTTCGGTCAAACGAATTATTATATTATCATCGTTATCTGCTCTTTTTACAAGACTGAGGGCATCAAAAGGACTTGATATAATCAACAAAATTAAATAAATACACATTTTCACAGCAGTCAAACCTGTAATTGTTAAATATTAAATTGGTGACTAGTTATTTCATATAACATTTTCTTTAGACCAATCGTATTCATTATTATTCCTGTTGGAATTGAGAAAATTTTAAATTTATTTTAAAGATGAAGAGTTCGATAATGAATAAGGGAAATCTTTTTCGTTTGTTCCCCTAAATTTATTGGGTTGGGCTGACATTTGATATTGAATATCACATCCTCCCTGTAAAGTTTTAAAATCAAAATAGTTTTTCGAATATTGAATTCCGTTTATACTAATGTTATCTATATAAACATTTTCAACGCTGTTATTCGGAGCTGAAAGCGTAAGCTTTTTGCCGTTTTCCATTGTAATTGTCATTTTCTTGAAAAGCGGCGAACCAATAACCTGTTCACCGGTAACTGGGCAGACTGGATAAAATCCCATGGATGAAAACAAGTACCAAGCAGATGTTTGTCCATTATCCTCATCACCACAATAACCGTCGGGAGTCGGGCGATATAACCTATCCATAACCTGACGAGTCCAATACTGAGCTTTCCAGGGTTCTCCTCCCCAATTGTACAAATAAATCATATGTTGAATGGGTTGATTACCATGAGCATATTGTCCGAAATTCATAATTTGCATTTCACGTATTTCGTGTATAACTTCACCATACGCCTTTTCATCAAATACAGGAGGCATCGCAAAGACAGAATCAAGCATTTGAATAAATCTTTTTCGCCCCCCCATTAAGTTAACAAGTCCCTTTGGGTCATGCAATGAGCTCCACGAATAGTGCCAACTGTTTCCTTCTGTAAAGTCACCTCCCCATGCAAAAGGATTAAAATCAGAACGGAATTCACCATCCGAATTTTTTCCGGCCATCAAATTATACTTTTTGTTAAATAAATTTTGATAATTCAGCGATCGTTTTTTAAACAACTCAATTGTTTTTTTGTCTTTATTCAGTGATTCTGCCAGTTTGAGTACACTAAAGTCATTATACGCATATTCGAGTGTTCGCGCAGCACTTTCTTTGACGCTAATATCATTCGGAATATAACCTTTTTTTATATATTGATCTATACCTGCTCGTCCTACCGACTGAACAGTTGGATTGGCATTAAAAGCATTTTTATAAACTGCGTCCCAAAGCGTATTGATAGCCACATCTTTTACTCCATTCAGATAAGCTCCTGCTATTATTGAAGCAGAGTTTGAACCTATCATACAAGGATAGTGACCAGGCGAAGCCCATTCAGGCAACCAACCACTTTCTTTGTAAGTGTTTGCAAGACCTTCGAGGATATATTTACTTTGAGTAGGATAAAATAGGGTTAAGAAAGGATGTACAGCACGGAATGTATCCCAGAACCCATTATCAGTATATAATCTGCCCGGAAGTACTTTTCCGTTAAAAGGGCTATAATGTACTATATTATTTTGTGCATCATACTCAAAAAATTCCCTCGGGAAAAGCAATGTTCGATAGAGTGTTGTATAAAACATTTTAACCTTATCAAGGTCGTCGACAGATGTATCTTCTAATGCAAAACGGTTAAAATGACTGTTCCAAATGCCTTTCGATTCATCATTTATTTCCGAAAAACTTTTATCTCCTATTTCACGTTTCATATTAATCTCTGCTTGCTCAGGACTTATAAACGATGAAGCAATGCGTGCCGTAATACGTTCTCCTTTTTTGGTCGAAAAAGTTACAATGGCACCAGACCGGCTGCTTGTAGCTTCTTTGATGTTAGGATTCAATTTGTTGTTGCTCCAAATTGCAAATTCCTTAAACGGCTTGTCAAATACAATGACAAAATAGTTTTTGAAGTTTTCAGGTACGCGCATCTGATCAAAACCATTAAACATAAGTTGAGTGGAATAACCAATCACTTTGTTTTCTTCAGGAATGACTTTAATGAAAGAAGCTTTGTCAAAAGCATCGATCACCACGTTAGCTTTATCGGTTTCAGGAAAAGTAAACTGCATGATGCAACCCCGTTCTGTGGGTGATAATTCGGCAGTTACATTGTAATCGGCGAGATAAACTTTGTAATAATTAGGCAAGGTAGTCTCGGCTTTGTGTGAAAACCAACTTTTCCGTTGTTCTTCAAGAAAGTTTTTTGCTCCTACGGTTGGCAACAACGAAAATGCACCATAATCGCCCACCCAAGGACTAGGCTGATGGGTTTGACGTAATCCTGTTATATAATTGGAATTATAGGAATAAAACCAACGCTCGTTATTTATTTCAGTTTGTGGTGTCCAATGATTCATTCCCCACGGACGAGCAATACAAGGATATAAATTCCCATTAGATAAAATATTTTCCGATTGAGAACCTACAATAGGCATCGCATATTTACTGTAATCTTTCTGAGCAAAAGTTGAAGAAATAACAGACATTGCAATTATGCACATGGCTATTTTTAATGAATTATATTTCATCTGTTATAATTTGTTTTTTAGTTTTTAGATATTACTTTAAAAAAAAATAAACATGGAGAGTTATAAAGCAACACAAATAAAAAGCTTACATGTATATCTATGAAATTAATTGAAATCATCTAATAGTTAATAACTTTATGTACACTTGTTCCTACTTCAGAGACAACCCTAATAATAGATATTCCTTTTACATTAAATGATTCCAAAGAGAATTTAACTGTTGTTTGAATTTTTAAGATACCTATTAGGCTCAATGCTATGCCAATATTGACAGAAAGTATAATTATATATTCTAAATCAATATTTTCCCTTTTGGTTTTTTCGATGACACGAACTTAAAAATCTAATAGTGAAATACAGAAAAAATTAATAAAAAAAATTAATTTTTCAAGGCGACTTTTGGTTTTATTAAATATGCACAAAACAATAAATAAATTGCACTTAATAAAATTATCAATATAGAACCAACTTGTGAACCTAGCATATCAGAGGTCAATCCCATAATAAACGGAATAACCGCACCTCCAAAAACTCCCATTATCATCAATCCAGAAATTTCATTGGCTTTTTTGGGGCGAGATTGAATGGCCAGGGAGAAAATGATGGAGAATACGTTTGCAATTGCAAGGCCAATAATGGCATACAATGCAAAAATGACAACTTTATCTGCGGTAAAAACGAGTGCAATGAGTGCTAAAACGGCTACAGCAGTAATGATTTTGAAGATTCTGATAGGAGAATATTTTGCTAATAAAATAGCGCCAATAAATGCTCCGATTGTACGGAATGCAAAATACATACTTGGGCCATAACCTGCTTCGATTGAATTGAGTCCGGATCGTTCCATTAAAATTTTTGGAGCAGCTGTGTTTATACCTACATCAACTCCAACCACGCAGACAATTCCTAAGAAAAAGATTAAAATCGTTTTATCTTTCAAGATACTGAATACGCTCCCAAAAGAACTGGCTTTACCTGTTACTAATTCTTCTCTAATTGGAGTTACCATCAACCAAATGGTTGAAATCAATGTAATAAGCGCATAAATTGGAAATATATATTGCCAGTTGCCCAATTGTACAGCAGCAAATGCGGCAATAAACGGTCCGCAAAATGAAGAAATGGCTTTCACAAACTGACCGACAGTAAGACTTGAAGTAAGTTTATCTCCTTTAACAACATTGGTCAAAAGTGGGTTTAACGACACCTGTAATATGGTATTTGCAATTCCAAGCAATGCAAAGGCCAATAAAGACATTACAAAAGTGTATTCAATGAGTGGAATAAACATAGCCACAATTGTAATAATATTACTTAATAGCACTGTTTTTTTGCGACCGATTTTATTCATCAGCATACCAGTTGGCACAGAGAAAATTAGAAACATAGAGAATAACGCCACAGGAATAAGATTTGAAAGCGTATCCCTGAATTCAGGACTGTAGCTACCTAATAAATCTTCTTTTACATGCATGGATGTAATCCCTACCACATCGCAGAAACCCATTATAAAGAAGCCAAATAGTACAGGAAGTATTTGACATTTAGAATTATTTTTTTTCATAAAATTGAGAATTATTTTAAAAACGAAATATATTATTCATTAGAATTATTTTAAAACTGAACCTACAAATAAAGTTCTCATTGGGCTATAAGACGAGTAATTTAAAGCTCTTCCAAGAATTTTTTGTTTGTGGTGATGTGAATATTTGTAGTAAATATGAACCACTACGCAAACTGCTTGTATCAAAAGTTTTGTTACCACTAAAAGACTCATTGCTGCTGAAAACCAAGTTGCCTAACATATTGTATATTTTTACTTGCTTGATTAATTCCTGATTGCTTTTTATTGTCAATTGTGTTTTAACGGGATTAGGGAATATAGAAATCCCATCATTCTCGGTAATATATTCGTTTGAAGAAGTCCCTAAAACTCCTAGGTTTTTATAATAAATTAATTCACCGGCTTCTCCGCTCATAGCGCCCTCACTTGGAACAAAAAAAGTCATTACCAATGATTTTTTTCCATTGATTGTCAGATTGGAGATAGTTGGATTCGCAAATGCCGTACTACCTTTGGCAGTAATAATATTGAGAGGCTCTGCATTACCGGTCTGGTAATCGTAAATATATGATTTCCACGATCCAAAATCACCTTTTATTGCCTGTCCTTCAATTAGTGCAAATTTATACCCTTCAAAATCGATAGCATCACGATCACCAATATTGCCCTTAAGCCCATAAAAAAGCAAAGCATTATCTAATTGATTCTGTGTGTTGCAAGTCCATGAGTTAAAATTAGTCAGAGTGCCACGTGCTTGCCTGTCAACATCACAGTTTTTATAATAATGAAAGCCTACATCAATAAAAGTGCTACTCGCTGAATAAATGTTAGGTGTGCCTTCTGCGCAGGATGAAAAGGTACGAGATGCATCGTATGTTTTTTCAGTTATTCCATTGAAAAGATTCGAAAGTGTTGAATAATAGCAGAATTTCAGATGATTGTTTGGTTCTTGTTCCCATGCCATCACATATCCTCCATCCGATGCTTCAGCTATATCGGGCTGTGATGCATTATTTGCAAGTTCTCTTACCATGGTCCATGTTCGAAAGTTTGTTGACGTAGCTATAAATACTTTTGGTATGCCATTAACATAATGATGATATACCGCAATAAATCCACCATTTGGATTACTTATAATTTTTGCACAATCCATGGATCGGGAAAGGTTGTCTTTAGTATCGTATCGAATAGCAACACCCGAAGTTACATTTACACTTTCTATAATTGAACGAAGGTTTGCTCTTGCGGCATCAGATGGCGCCTGAGCGTTCGCCCCAATCTGTATACCCATAATAAAGAAGCCAAATAGTACAAGAAGTATTTGAGAATTAGAATTATTTTTTCTCATTAAATTAAGTGTTTAGGTATAGGCGCTTAGAGCACCCTTGTTATCTATTGATTTTATTGATATTTATTCAAATTTCACCATCTTTTTCATTAACACATCGAAGATTGTCCCCATATTTGACCTTCTATTGTATCTAA
>NZ_JBIKRX010000030.1:0-30428 GCF_044348915.1 Flavobacterium sp.
TTCTCCTTTTCAAGGGCAGCCACTTTCTTTTCAAGGGATTCAAGACGCAATAAAATCACTTCGATTTTCATGCCATGAAAGTACAAAATATAAAAAGATTCACCTAATAAATCCAATGACTATGTGACATGAATTCGAATTTTATTTCACGTCATTTTGACATGAAATAAAATCCCTATATTTGAGACTGATTAGTTACTTGTTTTTTTTAGTGTTAGAAAGTATATAAATTATGTAAAAAACCTGTTTGTCTGTAATAATTCTGCATTTTAAAAATAGAGTCGAATTTTATCAAAATAACAAAAATATTAAATAAAAATAAATATAATTCAAAACACGAAGGTATTACAGTTTATTTATTGTCAAATATACAATTTATACCAACTTAGTTCCAAGAAAAATTGTAAAAAAAATCAACTTAAAATCCATTTTTACTCATTATTTATTTCAATTGGTATATCTGGAGCTAAATCGTTTGAGAAAAACAGTAATTAGTAAACATTAATTCAATGTTTAGTTAAAAAATTAGAAGATTTACTTGTCGAATTTTCTGCAAATTTGATTCAATTAGTAATGTTTCTCCCGTTTTTTTCAAAGCTTGAAGAAATGCAAGAAAATTTAAAACTCCTTCAGCCTTACTCTCCTCCAAAAATCAAATAGTTTAAATAATTTCTCGATAATACATTATTTAAAGAAATGATAAAAATTAAAAAAAGCATTACTTTAGCACAGAAGTCTAGAAGGCATTTTACTTATATTTATGATGCCTATTTTTCGACTTTATATCCTAAAAGACAATTTTAATATTTAAAAAATAAAAAAATGAGACTAGAAGATTTTGATAACGACGAAGAAAAAGCAATCCAAAATAAATTCAAAAGAAAAACTTGGAATGAGATTCGAACCAATGATAGTTGGGGGATTTTTAAGATCATGTCCGAGTTTGTTAACGGCTACGAAACAATGGGTCGTATTGGACCTTGCGTGACTATTTTTGGCTCGGCGCGAATCAAGCCAGAAGATAAGTATTATATTTTGGCTGAGAAAATCGCCTATAAAATAAGTAAAGCGGGGTATGGAGTCATCACTGGCGGCGGCCCTGGAATTATGGAAGCCGGAAATAAAGGAGCACATCTTGGCGGAGGAACTTCGGTGGGATTGAACATCGAATTGCCTTTTGAGCAACATTTTAATCCGTACATTGACCATGATAAAAACTTAAATTTCGACTACTTTTTTGTTCGTAAAGTGATGTTTGTAAAGTACTCCCAAGGTTTTGTAGTAATGCCAGGCGGTTTTGGAACTTTGGATGAAATGTTCGAAGCGATGACTTTAATTCAAACCAAAAAAATTGGAAAATTTCCGATAATATTGGTTGGAACCACCTTTTGGTCAGGATTGGTAGAATGGATGAAAACAACATTAGTTCAAGGAGAAAAAACAATAAATCCTGAAGATTTGGATCTATTCAAAATTGTTGATAGTGAAGATGAAGTAGTTGAAGTCTTAGACAAATTCTATAAAAAATATGATTTATCGCCTAATTTCTAGAATAATTTTTTACAATTAGTTTCGAAATACCAAACAAGCATTTGAAATCAGTTCATACATATCTCCTTGTTTTCCTACTTTTTTTTGTTTCGGCAAAACAGTACGCGCAACACCATTCTCTGCTGGATGTCGAGGTAAATATGGAAAACAAAACCTTGACTGTACTTCAGGAAATTGAGTTTTACAATCAAACAGGGGATACATTGAGTTCAATTGTTTTGAATGATTGGAATAATGCATATGCCTCGAAAAATTCACCTTTGGGGAAACGATTTTCGGATGAATTCTATAGAGGCTTTCACTTGGCTGCTGACAAAGAGCGAGGAAGTACCAATATAAAAAATATAGCTACCCAAAATAATATTCCACTGTCTTGGGAACGAACTGAAAAAAATCCAGATTTAATTGTTGTCAAATTGAACCAGAAATTGGCACCAAATGAAAAAATTCTGATCCACCTTGATTATTTTGTAAAGGTCCCAAGTGATAAATTCACTCATTATGGTTACACCGACAGAGGCGGAATGTATTTAAGAAATTGGTTTCTTGCCCCTGCCCGATATGAGAATAACTCCTTTATTACTTACAGTAATTTAAACTTAGACGACATTGCGAATGCAGTTTCTAACTTTGATGTTATTCTGAGAATTCCGAAAAATTTCGATTTAACTACTGATTTAAATGACGAGACAGTCACTTCACTAAATCAATTGTCGATTTATAAACTAAAAGGCACTAGTAGAACCGATTTTAGTCTCTTTTTAGAACAAAAAACCAATTTTCAAAGCTATAAAAATAGCACTGTCGAAGTTTTAACTAATTTAAGAGGATACAAAGCCGACGAGATTCAAAAAGCAATTGCAATTGACCAAATTGTAACTTTTACTAATGACTTAATAGGAAAACCACATAGCCAAAAAATCACCGTATCCCAAGCAGATTATGATCGGAACCCTTTTTACGGGTTGAATCAGATGCCAACTTTCTTAGTCCCATTTCCTGATACTTTCCTTTTTGAAATTAAATTCTTAAAGACCTATTTGAATAATTATTTGAAAAATAATTTGAAGTTGGATCCCAGAAAAGACAATTGGATTTATGATGGGATTCAGGTCTATACCATGATGCGGTACATAGATGAATACTATCCCGGTTGCAAAATGACAGGAAACATTTCACGATTTAAACTATTCAAGGGATTTCACTTATTGAATATTGATTTCAATGAACAATACAGCTATTTTTATTTATTGATGGCGAGAAAGAATTTAGATCAACCAGTAGGCGATGCGAAAGACAGTTTAATCAAATTTAATGAGCAAATAGCCAGCAAGTATCGTGCAGGTTTAAGTTTGATTTATCTCGACAATTTTCTTGGAAATAATGAGGTATCAAACAGCATTCAGCAGTTTAATGCTCAAAACGACCTGAGGATGTGCACCGAAAATGATTTTGAAACTCTTTTAAAATCCAACACCAAAAAAGATATCGATTGGTTTTTTAAATCCATTATCCATTCAAGAGATGTTATTGATTACAAGTTTACAAATGTCACAAAAACCAATGATAGCGTCTCATTTTCTTTGAAAAGTAAGACCAATGTAACTGTTCCAATTTCGGTTTATGGGATCAAAAATGACACTATTGTTTTCAAGAAATGGATCGAACCCAAATTGAATGACAGTATTTATACTTTAGAGCGGAATCAGGCAAATAAGATCGTCATCAATTATAAGAATGAAGTCCCCGAATTCAATTTACGAAATAATTGGAAAAAACTGGAAGGCTTTTATCCCAATAATAGACCTATAAAATTTGCTTTAGTAAAAGATCTGGAAGATCCTTACTACAACCAAATTATTTATGCACCTATCCTTACATACAATGTATATGACGGACTCTCGCCAGGTATGCGTTTTCACAACAGAGCCATTTTAAATCGTCCGTTTGTTTACGACATCAATCCAACTTACTCCATAAAATCGCAATCCTTAACTGGTTCCGCTATTTTTATGGTAAATAAAGATTACAGAGACAGTAATTTATTCAATATGAGGTATTCCATTAGTGGCAATTACTTTCATTATGCCCCTGATGCCGCCTACTTGAAAATAAATCCGATGATTTTGATGCAATTTCGAAATGATAATTATCGAGATAATCGCAAACAATTTCTACTCTTTAGACAAGTCATTATCAATAGAGAAAAAAGTGAGATTGTCGTTGACAGTTCCCTTCAAGATTATTCGGTTTTTGATGTAAAATATATTAATACAAGAACCGAGCTGACCAATCATATCAGCTTTGTGGGTGACGTTCAGTTTTCGGGCGAATTTGGCAAAGTTTCAACAGAAATTCAGTATCGAAAATTATTTGAAGACAATCGTCAACTCAATCTGCGAATGTATGCGGGAGCCTTTACCTACAACAATAGCAATTCCGATTTCTATAGTTTTGCTTTGGACCGTCCCACAGATTATCTCTTTGATTATGCCTATTTGGGAAGGTCTTCTCAGACAGGCCTTGTCAGTCAAGAATTTATTTTGGCCGAAGGAGGTTTCAAATCCAAACTTAGTCCTGCTTATGCCAATCAATGGATTACAACACTGAACGCAAGTTATTCGATTTGGAACTGGATTGAGGCTTACGGTGACATTGGTTTTGTAAAAAATAGCAATCAACAAGAAAAGTTTCTCTTTGATAGTGGTATCCGACTAAATCTGTTGACGGACTATTTCGAGCTGTTTTTTCCTATTTATTCCAGCAAAGGATGGGAAATTTCGCAGCCCAATTATAACGAAAAAATAAGATTTGTCATCACACTCAATCCCGAGAAATTTATTCAGCTCTTTACAAGAAAGTGGTTTTAGTTGAATATCATAGTCTCGAGATTGTTAAGCAATTGTATTATTATCAACAATTTTTCGCTAAAAATATATATTTTATAACAAAAATGTATTTTATCAATTTTTATTTATAAAAAATTTAATTCTATTTCTTATAATGTATTATGAAAATAGTTCGTTTTTAAGTAAATTTGCCGCAAAGTTATACTTCGTGTATTATGATAAAAGAAAAAAACAGTACCGCTCTAACCTTTGAAGACTTTAGAACTGAAGTTTTAAAAGACTACAAAATCGCCATAACAAGCAGAGAATGTAGTTTGTTAGGTCGAAAGGAAGTGCTAACCGGGAAAGCAAAATTTGGCATTTTTGGCGACGGGAAAGAAGTTCCTCAGTTGGCGATGGCTAAGTTTTTCAAAGATGGTGATTTTCGTTCTGGCTATTATCGCGATCAAACTTTTATGATGGCTATCGGAGAATTGACTGCTCAACAGTTTTTTGCTGGATTGTATGGACATACCGATATAGTTCAAGAACCGATGTCGGGAGGAAGGCAAATGGGTGGACACTTTGTAACTCATAGCTTAAATGAAGATGGAAGTTGGAAAGACTTGACCAAGCAAAAAAATTCAAGTGCCGATATTTCTCCTACTGCATCACAAATGCCACGAATGTTGGGACTTGCTCAAGCATCGAACATTTATCGAAATATTCCAGAACTTGCAGATCGTTCCAATTTTTCTGCAGGCGGAAATGAAATATCTTGGGGAACCATAGGAAATGCAAGCACCTCTGAAGGTTTGTTTTTTGAAACCATCAATGCTGCTGGAGTACTGCAAGTGCCAATGGTTTTGAGTGTTTGGGATGACGAATATGGAATTTCTGTTCATGCAAGACATCAAACTACAAAAGAAAATATTTCTGAAATTTTAAAAGGATATCAAAGAGACGAAAACAGCAAAGGTTTCGAAATACTAAAAGTAAAAGGCTGGGACTATCCAAGTTTAATCGAGACCTATGAAAAAGCGGCCGATCTAGCTCGTGAAGAACACGTTCCTGTTTTAATACACGTAAACCAACTGACTCAACCTCAAGGACACTCTAGCTCAGGATCACACGAAAGATACAAAGATGCCACCAGATTGCAGTGGGAAAGAGATTTCGATTGTATTCGACAAATGAAATTATGGATGATTGCAATCAATATTGCATCACCTGAAGAAATTGAAGAAATTGACGCTACTACAAAAAACGAAGTTTTAGAAGCCAAAAAACAAGCTTGGGCAGCATTTATAAACCCAATTATCGAAGAGCAAAAAAACCTTATTCAGTTATTAGAAAAAATTGCTCCATCTAGCAAAAATAGCGACCGGATTTTAAAACTTACAACGAATTTAAGCAGCATTAAATTTCCTTTGAAAAAGGACGTTCTTAGTTCGGCTCGAAAAGCTTTGCGACTAGTTATAAATGAAAATGGCCAACCTGAATTGGCTAATTGGATCACAAAATACATTGAATTTAACCAATTAAAATTCAGTAATAATTTATTTTCAGAATCCAATTTGAATGTATTTTCAGTGAAGGAAGTTGTACCTGAATATGAGGATAACGCAAAAGAAGATACTGATGGCCGTATTATTTTACGTGATAACTTCAATGTGCTTTTTACCAAATACCCAGAAGTTTTAATTTTTGGAGAAGACGCAGGAAGCATTGGAGACGTAAATCAGGGATTAGTTGGATTACAAGAAAAATTTGGCGAATTGCGTGTTGCCGATGTTGGCATTAGAGAAGCGTCAATTATAGGTCAGGGTATTGGAATGGCATTGCGAGGCCTACGCCCCATTGCAGAAATTCAATACTTAGATTATTTACTTTACGGAGTTCAGATTTTGAGTGATGACTTAGCCACATTACAATACCGCACCGTTGGGAAACAAAAAGCACCTCTTATTATTAGAACTCGTGGACACAGGTTGGAAGGTATTTGGCATTCCGGTTCACCAATGGGTATGTTAATCAATGCGCTTAGAGGAATTCACATTTTAGTTCCTCGAAATATGACTAAAGCTGCAGGATTTTATAATACGCTATTAGAGTGTGACGAACCTGCACTTGTCATCGAATGTCTTAACGGATACCGATTGAAAGAAAAAATGCCTTTGAATTATGGTGAATTCAAAACACCGATTGGTGAAGTTGAAACCATAAAAGAAGGTACAGATATTACCTTGGTTTCATACGGTTCCACTTTACGATTAGTAGAAGTTGCAGCCAAAGAGTTGATGGAAATAGGTATTAATTGCGAAATAATTGACATTCAATCTTTGCTTCCTTTTGATGTTAAACACGATATTGTAAAAAGTATTGCTAAAACAAATCGCCTTTTAGTGATTGATGAAGACGTTCCCGGAGGAGCAACAGCGTACATTTTGCAAGAGATTATCGAAAACCAGGACGGTTATAAATATTTAGACAGCAAACCACAAACCTTAACTGCGAAGGCACACAGACCTGCGTACGGAACTGATGGAGACTATTTTTCAAAACCTTCTATTGAAGATGTTTTCGAAAAAGTGTATGCGATGATGAACGAGGTAAATCCGACAAAATATCCAGTTTTATATTAGGAGGAAATTCTCAAAACATTTAAACCATAAAAAATACGGTTCATTAAGTACTAGATGCTTAATGAACCGTATTTTTTTACGTAGTAAATTTGACTGAATACTAAAAAGGGTTTTATTTCATTACTTTTAGTTTTTTCAAAGTCTTATCAATAACTTCATTAATTTCGGTAGAAATCACAAATTTGTAATTAAGATAAAAATAGACGATGGTCAATAAAATCGATTTGAGTATGATCGAAACCAAAGGGTTGAAAGGAAAATCCCAGTAGTAAAAAGCAACAAATAAGACCAAAGTTAACCCCATTGAATAGACAGTCTGTTTGGTAAAAGGATATAAATCTAGCTTTTTCACCACAAAAAGTAGTTTGGCCAAACTATATAAAGTTATCGACAATAATGTTGCAAATGCAGAACCTATAATACCGTATATTGGAATAAAAATCATATTTAATCCGATGGTCAATACTACCAAAAGCACCCCCAAAAACAGAACCATACGGTAATATTTCGTATTGAAAATAATAGCGTTATTATTCCCCAAAATCAAATCGAAATATTTAGATAATCCAATCATAAATACCACCATAATTCCGCCAGCATATTCAGGCGGAACCATTTCATATAACTTGTTGATATTCACAAAAATGCCCAACATCACATAACCACCCACCATTTGCAGATTGATTGATGTCTTTTTATACAAAATATTCATTTCATCGTGTTTGTTCTCGTGCATCAGTTTTGCAGTAATAGGATAAACAATTTGATGCATAGAACGACTTGGAACCGAAATCACCAACGCAATGTAGGTCGCCACTGAATAATAAGCGATATTCTCAATATTCATATATTGATTCAATATCATTTTATCTCCATCTAAAAGCAGATTGGCGACGCTTCCTGACAAAATAATATAAAAAGTATAGATCAAAACATCCTTGGTATTGCTAGGTACTTCGAACTGAAATTTAGGTCTTTTGATACTAAAAGCATACAGCATAGTTACCACTAATGCCAAAAAATAAACTACAGCAGTTGCATACACAAAGCCTTCGACAGTCAACCAATTATAATACACACCGATTAACAAAAACAAAGAAGCTGATCTCAAGCCTACTTCTTTGATAAAATTGCCAAAAACAGAATGCATATGAACTCGCAACCAAGCATAAAAAATTTCGAAATAAGCCATACAAATCCCTATAAAGGGAATAAGCCAAATGAATTTCTTGACTATAATATTCTTTTTGGATAAGAAAATCAAAATGTCATTATAGAAGTAAAGACCTATTAGTAACATTGGGATAATTACCAAAAATGGAAACAATACTGTAAACGATAAAAATCGCGACCTTTCCTCCTCCGTTTTGTATTGTGAATAAAATTTGACTAAAGTATTTTGCATACCAATAGCAAAAATGGGCATAATTACATTGGCGCTCGAAAGAACATAATTTGAAAGCGCATAATACGTTGCACCCAGAAAAACGGGGTACAAATAAATGGTATTAATGCCACCTATTGCAAAACCGATGTATGTTATAATGGTATTTTTGAAGGACTGATTTAATACTATTCCCATTCTTATTTGTCATTGCGAGGCACGAAGCAATCTCACTTTTAATTTATGATTTGGTAATCAATTCTACCAATTTTTCAGTTAAACTTTTTCTGGAATATTGTTGTAAGCCAACAGCATTTGATTGCAGCTTTCCTTCCAAAAATTGATTATAATAAGCCAAAAGTACAGTTTTCAATTTCATTTTCTCGGAATAATCAAAGAAAACGCCAGTATTTGTGTTGGTGATGATTTCTGCAAAGTCAGAACCCTTGGGACCAATGGCAACAATTGGTCTTCCAGAAACCATATACTCGAATAATTTACCTGGAATAATACTTTTAGTATCCTCGGAATTGATTTCGATAAGCAATAATACTTGTGATTTTCGTTGATGAACAATCGCTTCCGAATGGGAAACATAGCCCAAATTATTCAAATAGGAATTCAATTCGAATTGGGAAATAGTTTCCAAAACTTCCTGACTTACTGCGCCTATTAACTTTATTTCCAAATACGATTTAAAACTAGGAACTTCATTGATTAATTCAACCAAACATTCCCATAGAAGTCGCGGATTCCTTTCAGATAAAAAAGAACCGATATGCGCCAACGAAAATTTAGTGTCCAAAGACTGTTTTGCTATATTTTCAGTATCATAACCATTTGTAATTACAGCAATTGGCTTGGTTGTAATAGCTTGAAATTCGGTTTTTGTAGTATTGCTTGTCACAATAATAGTATCGGCAGCATTCAAAACTTGATGCTCTAAATCTTTGTGCTTTTTGGCAGCATAATTCGACAACCGCAAGGATTTATGATAACCAATAGTTGTCCAAGGGTCGCGGAAATCAGCAAACCATTGTACATTCAATTTCTGTTTTAATTCCAATCCAATCAAATGCAAACTGTGAGGAGGGCCTGAGGTGACAATAGTGTCAATGTTATTTTCTACAATGTATTTTTCTAAAAACGCCACCGAAGGTTTTACCCAATAAACGCGCGCATCGGGAATAAATAAATTACCTCGAATCCAAAGAAAAACTTTATCTAAAAAGGATTGTTTTTTCTTGTTTGGAATAATTCCTGAACTGATCTTTTTGGTTTTATTCTTCGAAAGAAACGACGCCAATTGATAGGGTTCGAATATTTTATGTTTAAGGATAATCGCTTGACCTGAAACTTCTTTTACCAAGTTCTCGTCCACAATGGGATAGGTTGGATTCTCAGGAACATAAACAATTGGTTGTACGCCGAAATCAGGTAAATAATTTACAAATTTCAACCAACGCTGAACGCCTGGCCCACCAGCTGGCGGCCAATAATAGGTTATGACGAGGAGTTTTTCGGGTTTCAAAATTTGAATTTATAAGGTAAATATGCTGGTGGCCTAGTAACAAGTCTAGGAGATATTTTCAATATAGAATTAATTTCAATTAATGTAAATAACTTTTCTAAGCGATCAATGTAAACCTTGTTCTTATTCAAATCTAATTCTCTCAAAACATTATTTTTTTTACTTATTTTCAAAATCAAATTTCTTTATTTCTTTTCTCAAAATAAATCCCACCAATCAATAACAACAACATTCCAATAAAACTAATCAGCGTAATCGTGCTTCCTGTTTGTACAACTTGTGGTTCAAATTTGAATTCTATAGTGTGCTTACCTGCTGGAATCTGAAGTCCTCTCAAAACGTAATTTACTCTAAAAATTTCAGTTTCTTTCCCGTCTATAGTAGCATTCCAACCTGCTTTATAATAGGCTTCTGAGAAAACTGCAAAGCCTGAGTTCTTATTAGTAGAAGTATATGTTAAATGATTTGGTTTGTAGGTATCTAACTTAATTGATGCCAATGAATCTTTTTGAAAAAACTGAGAATCACCTTCAATTTTAGTCATTGTTCCAAATTCTAAATTATTTAGTAAAGCAACATTTTTGCTATCTAATTTATTTAATGCTTTCATTTCAGCATCGGCAGAATTTACAGTTTTTAATTGTTTTACAAACCAAGCATTCCCATTGGCTCCCGGATTGACAACTGGTACCGAAGCTCCAGTTGAATCGGTTTGAATCACATATTTTACATTCAACATATTCAAAATTTCAACATTGTTTTTGGCAATTTGATAATCGAACAATTGCTGCATCCTTCTGGGTTTCACGGCACTATAACCTCCAATAGATTTATGAAAATAAGAAGCTCTGGCGCTTGAAAAATTACCATCAACTTCAAAAACACGATAGTGTGCCTTATCTTGTAAAATCATCGCATCAGCAGGAGTTTCCTGAAATGGCATTTCGACTTCTCTTTTGCTTACAAAACCCTCTGAATCGACATATTTTTTATCAACAAAAACCAAATCGAAAATCATCACCAATCCAACTAAAACTATCGTTGTATTCTGGGCGAATTTCCCTTTGACAAACAACCATAAAGCTCCTGCAGCAAGTATCAGGAAGAATCCTGAACGCAATAAATCAGCTGAGTACAATGTCATTCTATCCTCTTTCAATGCATCCATAAATGCTGGACCATAACTTTCTCTGAAAAAACTATCGCTCGATCCTGCGAAACTGAAGCTACTTTTCAATAAAAACAAACCAACTATAAGTCCAAAGCCGACAGCAGCAGATTGCCAAAGTGCTTTGAACCTGGCCTCATCTTCCAATTTGAAAAAGGACTGCAATCCCATAATCGCTAAAACAGGAAAACACAATTCAAGAATGACCTGTATCGACGAAACA
Organism: Flavobacterium sp.; assembly: GCF_044348915.1. GTDB lineage: Bacteria > Bacteroidota > Bacteroidia > Flavobacteriales > Flavobacteriaceae > Flavobacterium. Next base: position 11,331 of record NZ_JBIKRX010000030.1, read on the forward strand.
GCCCTAAACTTGTCATACATGGGAACATAGTCAATAAAAAAATCGGTCAATAGAGCGAAGTTTTTACCCCAAGACAATATCAAGGCCACGATTGCCCCCGAGAGAAACACGTATTTTATTTTTCGCTTATCAGCAAACAATCCCAAAACACCCAAAAAGAAAACCACAATCCCGATATAAGCAGGTGCTGCCACAATGGGTTGGTCTCCCCAATAAGTTGGCATTCCAGAAACAAAATCCTTGGCTTGTGCTTCTGGAACTTCTTGAGTAATCATAAATTTATACATCGCGCTATCAGTTCCCAAAGCTTCACTATTGGAGCCTCCAAAAAGTCGCGGCGCAATCAAATTGAAACTTTCCGCAACACCATAACTGTATTCGGTGATGTACTCGCGTGACAAAGCACTATTGGTTTCTGTTTTTTTTCCATCAGGCCCAAGTGTCAATTCACTTTTTCCACGCGTACTGAATTTAGCGTATTCGGCTGTGGCCAATAGATTTGTAGCATTGGCACCTAACGCAAAAATCCCAGCTACTGCTAGCACTCCAATTGAAGTCAAAAGAGGTTTAAGTTCTTTTGCTTTTACCGCCTGATAAACAAAATAGATGGAAAGCAGCAAAATGAAAATCAACAAATAATAGGTCATTTGAAAGTGGTTGGCATTGATTTCCAAGGCAACAGCGAACATAGTCAATAATCCACCCCAAACGTATTTCTTTTGGAAAACCATTAAAATACCAGCAATAACCAATGGCATATAACCAATGGCGTGTGCTTTGGCATTATGGCCAACACCAAGAATAATAATCAAATATGTTGAAAAACCAAAGGCAAGCGCTCCGAAAAAAGCTTTGAGAGGATCAATTTTTAAAACCAAAAGCAAGCCGTAAAAGCTAAGGAAGTACAAGAATAAATAATCGGCGGGACGAGGCAAAAAACGAATAAAGTCATCAATCATCCCGATATAATCGTGTGGATATTTGGCCCCCAATTGATACGTAGGCATTCCACCAAAAGCCGAGTTTGTCCAATAGGGTTCTTGATGATCAGTAGCTCTAAAGTCATTCTGCTCCTTTGCCATTCCAGTATATTGCACGATATCGGATTGCAATATTTGCTTGCCTTGCAAAACCGGATAAAAATAAATTAAGGAAATTAAAACAAATCCAAGTAGGACAAGGGCGTGCGGATAGAACTTTTGAAGTTGCTTCATTGAAACGGTTTTGGGTTTATGGTTTATGGTTTTGTTGCAAGAATCTTTGTAAACTAATTCCCCTTCGGGGGTTAGGGGCTAATCAATTTCTTCATAATCTACATAATCACCTACTTTTTTAGTTTCTCGAGTTTTCTTCGCGTTAGCAGTATCAATAATAATTTCATCATTATTGGCAGTTTTTTGCCATGAATTCCCTTGTGCTTGTTGGTACTGTTTTTGGAAATTTTCACCTGCTTTTTCAACTACTTTCTTAACCACGATTGGGAAAAATAATCTCACCAAAAATCGGAAAATATAGTAAAAAACTAGAATGTAAAACAATGTCTTTAGAAATCCTGAAAAAGAAGCTTCTTGCATAATCAAAAAATTTTTTGCAAAATTAACAATTCCATCGTTCAAAATTAAAATATCATTCTTAAATAAATAATAAAATATAGTACATTTGAAATGCGTTATCCCTTTTTAAACAAATATCTTAAAATGTATAAAATAAAAACCTCTGCAATTATTGCCTTTTTGATGATACCACTGTTGCACAATGCACAGCACACAGACCAGATCAATTCAAATCGACCAGGAGAAACCATGTCCGCTTATGCCGTTGGAAAATCAGTTATTCAAGTTGAATCGGGAGTTTTTGGCATCAAAGAGAATCACAGTATTCAGAATTATGACGCCAATGGTTTTGGCATTGACTTGACCTTGAGGTACGGCTTGTTTTTAGAAAGATTAGAATTGATTGCCGATTTTCAATATTTATACGAACAAGTCACTTCGCCGTTGAGTGTTGTTGACAAATCTGCCTTTAAACAAAGTATTTTAGGAGCAAAATATTTAATCTATGATCCTTTCAAAAACTATGAAAAAAACATCAATGTGTACAGTTGGAAAGCCAATCATTCCTTCAATTGGCATCAATTTATACCCGCTGTCTCAATTTTTGCTGGCGCAAATTTTACTTTGGCAGACAATCCATACTATTTTTCTCCCGATGCGGCAATTTCTCCTAAAGTAGCATTGATTACTCAAAATCATTTTGGAGATGGCAGTTGGGTTTTTATAACCAATATTATTGCAGATTACATTACAACCGATTATCCAAGCTATGGCTACGGTATTACTTTGACGAAAGGATTCAGCCGTAAATGGTCTGGTTTTATTGAAAATCAAGGCTATATGAGTGATTTTTATAGTGACACCATTTTTCGTGGTGGCGCTGCATTTCTTATCCACGACGATATGCAAATTGATGCTTCTATAAGTACAAGTATAAAGGATACACCTTCAATACTTTATGGAGGCGTTGGATTTTCTTGGCGTTATGATGCAGGATACAAAGAAGTCCGAATGAAAGTAGATACTGGTGATTCAGATAAAAAAGCCCAAAGAAAAGCCAGAAAAACCAAAAAAGGATAATTCCACAACACCTAAAATACATTAATGATTACCATCAAAGAAGCCCTTACCAAAAAGGAAATGACCGAGTTTGTCAAATTTCCTTTCTCTCTATACAAAGACAACAAATATTGGGTTCCGCCTATCATTGCCGATGAATTAGCATCCTTCGACAGAACCAAAAACCCAGCTTTCGAAAGTGCCGAAGCCTATTTCTATTTAGCTTACAAAAACAATGAAATTGTAGGACGAATTGCTGCTATCATCAACTGGGGAGAAGTGAAAAACCAAAATAAAAAGAAAGTCCGTTTCGGTTGGTTCGACGTCATTGACGATATCGAAGTGACCAAAGCTTTATTAGAAAAAGCGTACGAGTTAGGAAGAAAAAACAATTTGGAACACATAGAAGGTCCAATGGGATTTTCCAACTTGGACAAAGTGGGTGTTCTCACCGAAGGTTTTGATGAAATGGGAACCATGATTACTTGGTACAATCATCCTTATTTTGCCACGCATTTAGAGCAATTGGGATTTGTAAAAGAAAAAGAATACATCGAAAGTGTCTTTCCGTTTTCGAATGTAAAACCTGAATTTTTCTTGAAAGCGCAAGCCTTAATCAAAAAACGATACGAACTAACGAGTTTAAATTTTACTAAAACAAAAGACATTATGCCTTATGTAGACAAAATGTTCGATTTGTTCAACAGTTCTTATGCTGGTTTATCTTCGTTTGTAGCCATCACCGATGTTCAAAAAGAATACTTCAAAAAGAAATACATTAGTTTCATCAATCCCGAATACATCAAATTTGTGATGGACAAGAATAACAATATTGTTGCTTTCAGTATTGTTATGCCAAGTTTTTCGGAAGCACTGCAAAAAGCCAAAGGCAAGCTTTTCCCTTTTGGATTCTATCATTTGCTCAAAGCCAGAAAACACAGTAAGGACGTTGTTTTTTACCTTATTGGAGTTGACCCTGAATACCAAAACAAAGGCGTTACAGCCATTATATTTGATGAATATTTCAAAACCTTCAGCGAAAAAGGAATCGTCAATTGCATTCGAACTCCCGAATTAGAGGAAAATCACGCCATTCATAACTTGTGGAAAACCTTCGACCCAAGAATTCATTGCCGTAGAAAAACGTTTATGAAGATGCTTTAAACAATCACTAAAAAAATTAAATTCAATATTTTGAAAACAACCAACCACAAATTTTTCCACTTATTTCTTTGCATTTTTATTGGCAAGTTCAAACACAAACGGACAAGCCAAAGACAACAACAAGAATTTCAACGAGGGAGTCGCGGCCTACGAAGCCAATAATTTACCGCTTGCTTACCAAAAGTTCCTTCTGGGTGCCAAAGAAGGACACGTCAATTCTCAATTCAATTTGGCACTGATGTATGAAAATGGAATAGGCGTAAAAAAAAATGAAAAAGAAGCCTTAGCGTGGTATACAAAAGCATCCACAGCAGGAAATTCTGCAGCCCAATACAATTTAGGAGTACTTTATGAAAATGGAAGAGGAACACCAGTCAATTTCGCAAATGCCAATAAATGGTATAGAAAAGCTGCTGTACAAAACGACGGCTTAGCTATAGGAAATTTAGGAATGCTTTACATTCGAGGCGATGGTGTGAAAATCAACAAAACTGCTGGAGTAGCATTACTTCTACTATCAATGCAAGTCGATCAGTCGCCAGAGAATACCGCTAAACAAAACATTACAAAAACGAGCGGGCTGACAAAAAACATGATAACAGATGCCCAAGCACTTTCAGACAAAATGTTCAAAGCAGGAAAAAATATGCTGGTTCCACTAGACCAGTTTTTGAAGAAATAACACCAATTGTAATTTTAAAATGGTCTAATCCATTTAAAAATTTTACAATGGTTTATGCCGATAGACAATATATTGAGTACAATTTATTGGACTGTTATATATTGCTAATCGGTATAAAAAACAAAATTGAAACAATAATACAAAAAAACCTTTCGACTTAACGAAAGGTTTTTTTTATAAAACTGAACACTAATTCCGATAGCTATCGGAACTGAACACTGATCACTGATCACTAATTGTTAAGCATCTAAATCAACAGTAGTTCTGCTTGCAATTTCTTTATAAGTTCCATTTACCAATTTCTCACGAATGGCTTCAAAAGCAGTAAGTGTTTGATTAATATCTTCTAAACTATGACTTGCGGTAGGAATCACTCGCAATAAAATCATTCCTTTTGGAATAACTGGATAGATTACAATCGACAAGAAAATACCGTAGTTTTCTCTCAAATCATTCACCATCACCATTGCTTCTGGCACACTTCCTTCTAAATAAACTGGCGTCACACAAGTATTGGTATCACCAATATTAAAACCTTTGCTTCTCAAACCATTTTGCAATGCATTTACATTTTCCCAAAGTTTATCTTTCAATCCTGGGTTAACGCGTAGCAATTGCAAACGCTTCAAAGAACCAATAGTTTGTATCATTGGCAATGCTTTGGCAAACATTTGAGAACGCAAGTTATATTTCAAATAATCGATAATGTCTTTATCCGCAGCCACAAAAGCACCGATATTTGCCATCGATTTGGCAAAAGTCGAAAAGTAAACGTCAATTCCATCCTGACAACCTTGCTCCTCACCTGCTCCGGCACCTGTTTTTCCAAGAGTTCCAAAACCGTGTGCATCATCAACTAAAAGTCTAAAATTGTATTTCTTTTTCATGGCTACAATCTCTTTCAACTTCCCTTGTTGACCGCGCATACCAAAAACACCTTCGGTAATAAAAAGAATTCCTCCTCCTTGCTCCGTAGCCAATTTTGTAGCACGTTGCAAGTTTTTCTCCATACTTTCGATGTCGTTGTGCTTGTACGTAAAACGCTTGCCGCTATGCAAACGAACCCCGTCAATAATACAAGCGTGACCATCTACATCATACACGATCACATCATTTCGAGTAACCAAAGCATCAATAATAGACACCATTCCTTGATACCCAAAATTCAACAAATAAGCCGATTCTTTCATTACAAAAGCAGCCAATTCTTGCTCCAATTGTTCGTGATATTTTGTGTGACCACTCATCATTCTAGCCCCCATAGGAGCAGCGGCACCATATTCCATGGCAGCATCTGCATCTGCTTTACGCACTTCGGGATGATTAGCTAAACCTAAATAATCGTTCAAACTCCAGTTCAAAACCTCTTTTCCTTGAAACTGCATTCTCGGTCCTAAATCTCCTTCTAATTTTGGAAACACAAAATAACCTTCTGCTTGTGAAGCCCATTTTCCCAATGGCCCTTTATTGTTCTGAATTCTTTCGAATAAATCTTTTACCATAATATAGTGAAGTATTGTATTTTTTTGAAGTTGCAAAATTAATTATTTAATCTGTCTTATCATAATATAAATATTTAAAAAATAAATCCTTGCTGTCATTGCGAGGAACGTGGCAATCAGCAGCAATTTGCTTCGCCAGTTCGCTTACGCTCGTGTCCAACTGTTCATTATAATCTTTTTTCATAAATTCTTTTTTACCAAGGCCTTGCAGGAACTTCCTTCGGTCGTTCTGCAACGCCAGGAAAAAATAGCTTTTCTCAAAAAAAGGATTTCCATTTCCACCTGCCTGTCGGCAGACAGGTCTGGGCTAGACAGTCGATTTTACAATAAACTTTGTATATTTGACAAACCATCAACCCAAAACAACAAACTATAAACATTTTATATGTCACAAACTCCTAAAGAATTAAAACTCGCCGTCCTTATCGATGCCGACAATGTTCCGTACAGCAATGTAAAAGGAATGATGGAAGAAATTGCCAAATACGGAACACCAACTACGAAACGAATTTACGCCGATTGGACCAAACCCAATGCCAATGGTTGGAAATCGGTTTTGTTAGAGCACGCCATTACCCCTATTCAACAATACAGTTATACCGTAGGGAAAAACTCCTCAGATTCAGCATTGATTATAGACGCAATGGATTTGTTGTATTCGGACAAGTTAGATGGTTTTTGCATTGTTTCTAGCGACAGTGACTTCACCCGTTTAGCCATTCGCTTGCGAGAATCAGGAATGAAAGTGATCGGTATTGGCGAAAAGAAAACTCCAAGCGCTTTTATAGCCGCTTGCGACCGATTCGTATTTATAGAAGTCTTGGACGGTGCCATCAAAAAAACGAGAGCAAGCGCAAGCGGTCGAAATAAAACCCCAAAACCAGCTGCTGCTCCAGCAACAAGTTCCAAAAAACCAGCTGAGCCAACCAACATCGAACCACCACAGCCAAAAGAAACACAAACCAAAATCGACAATAAAACCATAGAACTTATCGAAGATACCTTAGATGCCATTGGTGACGAAGATGGCTGGGCATTTCTAGGCGATGTAGGTAACCTCATTGTGAAGAAAAAGCCCGAATTCGATCCGCGAAATTATGGCTTTTCGAAACTAACTCCTATGCTAAAATCCCTAACTGATATTGTTGAAATCGACGAAAGAGAATCCGACAAAAAAGGAATCAAGCACGTTTTCGTAAGGTTGCGATATAGTTAACTTTCAATGCAAACATAAAAAAAGGAGAGCCTTTTACAGCTCTCCTAATTGTAGGTTTTGATTTATCATTATCTTACTTATAGGTTCCTATAGCAGACTCTTGAGATACTTTTTCTAATTAATTAAAATTTATGATATTATATCCTCAATTAATTAATCAAAACCACACTCAAACGTACTAATAAAATTGGGTCAATAGTATTAAAACCAGAACTTTAACTATTTATTAACTTATCGTGATAACGCTGTAAAAATAGACCTATTAATTCCGGGAACACTGTTTAAAATTTCTTCCTTCTTGAAAATAAAAAAAGAAAAACTACTATTTTTACCAGCTCAAAAAAAACTGTATGAAACTCGTTTTTGCAACCAATAATAAGCATAAAATCGAAGAAGTTCAACATATGCTACCCGCTTCAATCGAAATCGTAAGCCTCGAAAGTATAGGCTGTTTTGAAGACATTCCTGAAACCGCAGATACTATTGAAGGAAATGCCATTATGAAAGCCAATTATGTTACCCAAAAATACGGCTACGACTGTTTTGCCGATGATACAGGTCTTGAAGTCGATGCTTTAAACGGAGAACCGGGCGTGTTTTCTGCTCATTATGCAGGCGAACAGCGCAATTCCGATGACAATATGAATAAATTATTGGATGCCTTAAGCGCAGCAAGCGACAGAAATGCACAATTCAAAACGGTAATTGCCTTAAACCTCAACGGCAAACAACATCTATTTACAGGAATTGCTCGTGGCGAAATAACTATAGAAAAAACAGGAAATCAAGGTTTTGGCTATGATCCCATCTTCAAACCGCAAGGTTTTGAGCTCACTTTTGCGCAACTTTCGCTCGAAGAAAAAGGCGCTATCAGCCATCGTGGCAAGGCAACAGAGCAATTAATAAATTTCTTAAAAACAAAATAAAAATTTGTTTTTACAAACAGTTTTGAACTTTCAAATCTAAAAATCAAAATCTGAAATCTGAAATCTGAAATCTAAAATTCTGATTATCAAATAATAATAAAAACTTAAAACTGAAATACCCATTAGATTTTCTCGTTTATTCAACGTACCTTTGCGCCAAATTTTAAAAACATATATGAATAAATTTGAACAATTAGGATTGAGTGAATCGCTACAGCGTGCGATTATCGATCTAGGATTTGAGAATCCGACCGAAGTACAGGAGAAAGCGATTCCCCTATTATTGGAACAAGACACAGATTTAGTTGCGTTGGCTCAGACAGGGACAGGGAAAACGGCAGCTTTTGGTTTTCCAGTCATTCAAAAAATTGATGCCAACAACAGAAATACACAGGCGTTAATTTTATCACCTACCCGCGAACTATGTTTGCAAATTACAAACGAAATTAAAAACTACTCAAAATACGAAAAAGGTATTAATGTAGTGGCTGTTTATGGTGGTGCAAGTATTACAGAACAGGCTAGAGAGATCAAAAGAGGTGCGCAAATTATTGTGGCTACTCCAGGTAGAATGCAAGACATGATTAACAGAGGATTGGTAAACATTACTCAAATTAATTACTGTATTCTTGACGAAGCAGACGAAATGTTGAATATGGGTTTCTACGAAGACATTGTAAACATCCTTTCGACAACGCCAGACGAAAAAAGCACTTGGTTATTCTCGGCTACAATGCCTGCAGAAGTAGCCAGAATTGCGAAACAATTTATGCACAATCCGTTAGAAATAACTGTTGGTGCTAAAAACTCAGGTTCAGCAACGGTTTCACACGAATTTTACTTGGTAAATGCCCGTGATCGTTACGAAGCTCTTAAAAGATTGGCTGATGCTAATCCAGACATTTTCTCGGTAGTTTTTTGTAGAACAAAACGTGATACACAAGCTGTTGCCGAAAAATTAATCGAAGACGGATACAGCGCTGCCGCTTTGCACGGAGATTTATCTCAAGCACAACGTGATGGGGTTATGAAATCTTTCCGTGGTCGTCAAATCCAAATGCTTGTAGCTACAGACGTTGCTGCTCGCGGAATTGACGTTGATAACATTACTCACGTAGTAAACTATCAATTACCTGACGAAATCGAAACCTACAATCACCGTTCTGGCCGTACTGGTCGTGCAGGAAAATTGGGAACTTCTATTGTTATTGTAACTAAAAGTGAAATCCGCAAGATTTCAGCAATCGAAAGAATCATCAAACAAAAATTCGAAGAAAAAACAATTCCATCTGGAATTGAAATCTGCGAAATTCAGTTGTTGCACTTAGCGAACAAGATTAAAGACACTGAAGTTGATCACGAAATTGACAACTACCTACCAGCTATCAATAACGTTCTTGAAGGTTTATCTAAAGAAGAATTGATCAAGAAAATGGTTTCTGTTGAATTCAATCGTTTCATCAATTATTACAAGAAAACAAGAGACCTATCTTCTCAATCTTCAGGTTCTGACAGAAGAGAACGTGATGATAGAGAACCAAGAGAAAACAACAATGGCGGTGCTACAAGATACTTTGTAAACATTGGATCGCGAGACAATTTCGACTGGATGTCATTGAAAGATTACTTGAAAGAAACACTTGACTTAGGTCGTGATGATGTTTTCAAAGTAGATGTAAAAGAAGGTTTCTCTTTCTTTAACACCGACCCAGAACATACTGATAAAGTAATGGAAATACTGAACAACGTACAATTAGAAGGTCGTCGTATCAATGTTGAAATTTCTAAAAACGATGGTGGCGGAAGACGTGATCATAACGGAAGAAGTTCTGGTGGTTTCGGCGGAGGCCGTTCAGGTGGCGACCGTGGTTCAGCACCTAGACGCGAAGGAAACTTTGCTCCAAGACGTGAAGGAGGATTCAGAAGTGACCGTGGTTCAGCTCCGAGAGAAGGTGGTTTTGGTGGAAGAAGCGAATCAAGAAACGCATCTGCTCCTAGAACTGGCGGATTCTCAGACAGATCTCCGAGACGCGAAGGCGGTTCATCCGAAAGACCAGTAAGACGTTCTGAAAACTTTGGTGATACACCAAGAGAAAAAAGACCAAGAAGAAGCTAAATCTTCAATCATTATCCCTGTCCAAAAGACGGGGATTATGGAATTGAAAATTAGCTGATTTTGTTAATTTTCTTATAATTATAATGAAACTACAAAATATTTAATCCCGTTTTACTACTTTTAAAGTTTTAAATCTGTTTATGAAATATTTTGTAGTTTTTCTTTTTTTAATACTCTCCTCAGCAGCTTTTTCGCAAGTTATTGAACCCGCACAAACCGTCACTGGGACCGTCATCAATGAAATCACAAAATTTCCTTTACCAAATGTAAACATTATCAACATTAATAAAGTACGCGGAACTACTACAGATGAGAAAGGTAATTTTGAACTAGCAGTTTCTGTAAATGATACACTTCACATTACATTAATTGGTTTTCAATCTTTGAGAGTCAGAGTAACCAATGACTGGGTTAAAAACAAAACCACTAAAATCCAACTAACGGAAAAAGCCTATGCTCTCGAAGAAGTAGTTGTAGGACGATACAATTTAACCGGCTACATAGAAGTTGATTCCAAGTTGATACCAGTCAAAGAAAATTACCGCTACAGCATTTCTGGTCTAACCGAAGGCTATGAAGCAGGCGAATATTCGCCGAATGCTTTTGGCAAAGTAATGGGATCCATTTTCAATCCAGCGGATGCTTTGTATAACTTTTTTGGAAAAAAACCTACCGAACTCAAAAGGTTGAAAGAAATGAAAAAGGATGATACCGTCCGAAATCTTTTAGAAACCAAGTACGACCGCGAAACTATTGCCGTACTTCTGGGCGTGGATAAAAAAGAAATTGCAGAAATTTTGGAACGCTGCAATTACTCCGAATCTTTTGTAAAAACGGCAAATGACCTGCAAATTCTAGATGCTATAAGTGGATGCTACGAAGAATATAAGATTTTGAAAAAGAAATAATCGCCCTTTTGTAGAATCTTATAGTTACTCCACATTACCATCGTTTGCCTTTCTTAAAATAGTAGTGAGAAAACGAGACGATTGATGAAAAGCACTTGATTATTTATCGTTAAAATGCAATTGTCCCTTGCAATACAAATCTTTGCATTCTATCTTTGTAAATTAAATGTAATTATAAACATATTAATATGAAGAACAGTAACAAGTTTCAAAAAATAAGCGATGATCGAACTTTTATCATTGATTGTTATCTTGAAATGCTATCTAGAATCAATGAACACGAAGTAATAGAACTGGTAAAAAGCAATGATTTTTCTGAAAAAGAAAATACTCCAATTTCAACTGACAAAATAATTCAGTCTTTGAGTATCTATTTCCAGCTGATGACTATGGTCGAAGAAAATGCGGCCACTCAGTACCGCAGACAAATGGAAAATCGCGAAAGTATCTTTTCGATTCGAGGTTCTTGGGCAGAGGCTTTTAAGCTTTGGAAAGAAAAAGGCATTAGTGAAGACGAAATGCTACAAACGCTTTCACAAACCCTTGTAAACCCAGTTCTTACAGCACATCCGACTGAAGCAAAACGAATTACAGTTATTGAAATCCATAGAGAATTATACCTACTTTTAGTACAACGAGAAAACACTTCACTAAGCAAATTAGAACAATACAATATTAAAGAAAACATCATCAGCCTTTTGGAAAGATGGTGGAGAACCGGTGAAATCTACCTTGAAAAACCAGACATCAAAGATGAACGTGCCAATATCATTTACTATTTAAGTAAAATTTTCCCTGCTGTATTAGAAAAAAGCGATCAACAACTTAAAAGTTCTTGGATTGAGATGGGACTAAATCCAGACAAAATCAAGAATGCCGAAGTTTTTCCTAAAATTAATTTTGGTAGTTGGGTTGGAGGGGATCGAGATGGACACCCTTTTGTAACGCCTAGTATCACTCAGGAAACTTTAGTTCTACACCGAAAAAATGCTCTTTCACTGATCAAAAATCAGTTAGTTGCTGCTGCTGTGAAGCTATCAGTTTCCGCCATTCACAATCCAGTTCCTTTCAGTTTATTGGAAGCTCTGGATAAAAAATCAAAAGAACTAGGATTAAAAGGTGAGGAAGCTGTAAAAAGAAATCCTTATGAACCTTGGAGACAATACTTCAATTTACTACTAGCTAAATTAGAAAACACCAGCGATAACAACATTTATGATGCTGAATCCTATTATAAATCCAGCAAAGATTTACTCAATGATCTTAAATTTTTCAGAGATGTTCTTGTGGAAAATGGAATGAAGGGTATATCTGAAAGCATCATTTTCCCAATTGAGCGTGCCGTAAGTTGTTTCGGCTTCCATTTGGCAAAATTAGATATTAGACAAAATAGTGCATTTCACGACAAAGCCATTTCGCAAATATTGCAAGCCAATGGCGAAAAAGATTTTGATTTTGAAAACTGGACTGAAGAGAAGCGTGTAGCGCATTTAAACAAATTATTAGAAAGCCATTCGCTTAATACTGACATCACGGTTTATTATGGCCCTGAAGCCGATAATGTTTTAGACTGTTACCGAGTGGTTCGCAATCATATCAATTTATACGGCTCCGATGGAATTGGTTCATTTATCGTTAGTATGACCCGAAATCTGAGTGATTTATTGGCTGTTTATTTCTTTATGAAAGAAACCCAATTATTGAACACCAATATAAAAGTTGTCCCACTTTTAGAAACCATTGGTGATTTACAAAACGGACCAAACATTTTAGATCAATTCCTTAAACATACGATTACACAGCAAAGAGCTTCAAGAATAGAATATAAACAAGAAGTTATGGTGGGTTATAGCGATAGTAACAAAGATGGAGGAACTATCGCAAGTAAATGGAACTTGTACAAAGCCGAGCAAGAATTGAACAAAATTGGGGCAAACAATAAATTCAATGTGTATTTCTTCCATGGAACCGGCGGAACCATTAGCCGCGGAGGTGGAAAATACCATCGTTTTCTAGAAAGTATGCCATTGAATACCGTAAACGGAGCAATAAAAATAACCGTTCAAGGAGAGACTATTGCGCAATTATTTGGTAATCCGCTTACAGCTACATACAACTTAAACGCATTGACTTCGGGAGTTGCCAAGCATTCTATTTTAAGTAAACACAATGCAGAAACGAGTAAATATCCACTTGAAGTAATGGATTTATTAGCTCAAAAATCATTTGAACATTACCGAGAACTGATAGAAACACCTGGATTTATCAATTTTTACAGTAAATCTACTTGTATTGATGTTTTAGAGAAAAGTAAAATTGGTTCGAGACCAGCTCGAAGAACAGGAACTAGAACCCTGAAAGACTTAAGAGCTATCCCTTGGGTATTTAGTTGGAATCTTTCTCGTTTCACCTTAACAGGTTGGTATGGAATCGGTGGAGCCTTAAATAATTTGAAAACTGAAAATCCGGAGGCATTCCAAAGTTTGAAGGGCAGCATTAATGATTGGGATTTTCTCCGATTCTTAATGATTCAGACCGAAACAAATCTTATTCTTACCAATACAGAGATTATAAAGCTTTATGCCAATTTAGATGAAACTACTGCGGAGCGCGATGCATTTATGTCGAAGATTTTAGAAGATTATAAAAATGGAGTTGTACTAATCGAAGAACTTTTCGACGATAAAAGTGTTAATAGAAGAGATGGTCAATATGACAATTTGCAATGGCGAAATGAAAAATTGAATACATTGCACCATTTACATATCAAATATCTTAAACAATGGAGAGATTTAACAGATGAAGATAATCCTGAAAAAGATAAAATTCTTTCGAAATTACTTGGAATAATTAATTCAATTTCTAGCGGATTAAAAAACACAGGTTGATAAATTGCCGGATGCAAGTGAACAAAGCAAATGGGTAATTGAGAAGTAAAAAAACATTAACTTTTTACTGTCTGCCAATATTTTACTAGTCAAAATAATTTGCATATCCAGTATTAGCAATTTGGCATCCAACAAATAAGCATAAAAAACCTCGCAAAGCCTTTGTTTTGCGAGGTTTAATTTATATACAAAATTGACTAATCTATCTGAATTCCAATATCTTCAAGTATTTCGAAAAGATAAGTACTATGGCTCGGATCGTAATTCTCGACACCACTTATGTACCACTTCGCTATTACAGAAAGTTGAAAAGGAGTATAATCATCTGTTTCTTCAATACTCAATCCTAGCAACCCAGCAAGAAGAAAATCTTCCAGAATTTTCATTGTTACAATTCGTGGTGGAATTCCTTTCGAAATTTGACCATTCATTTCCTCGTAATCCATACGTCCAGAATTGAAACCAGAAATATATCCCAAACTGCATTTTTTACTATCCATTTGCACTGTAGGATTCTGACCATTAGAATATCCATCAAGATAATCTTGCCGATACGATGAACCGAAAACATTTTTAGTATCCATGTAATGATGAGTTTAAAATTACACTACAAACGTATAAACAATACTTTGCATAAAATATTATAATCGTTTAAAGGACAAAAAACTCTTTAATTTACAAGTGCCGTGTAGCTTATCGATAAAATAAAGAGCAAATTATTGCTTTTTCTCTACTTCAGTATAATATCTTTCCTCGATTCTTTTGATATCTTTTATGGATTTTCTAGTCCAATAAAATCGTTTTTCTAGAATTTCTTCTTCAGACAAATGCCAATTTACCTCGGATTTTCGCAATCTGTTGGTCAGATTTTGAATGATAATCGCTGCCGAAACTGAAATATTCAAACTTTCGGTAAAACCTGCCATTGGGATTTTAAGGAATCCATCGGCTTTTTGCATAATTTCTTCCGATAATCCGTCTCTTTCAGTGCCAAAAAACAAAGCGCTTGGCTTCGAAATATCGAAATCTTCAAGTAAACAATCATTTTCGTGCGGGGTAGTGGCAATAATTTGATAACCTTTATTTTTCAAGGATTCTAAACAATTAGACACACAATCGAATTTATTAATGTCAACCCATTTTTGTGCTCCCATCGCGATTTCCTTGTCAATACTTTTTCCATAGCGCTGCTCAATGACATTCAATTCCTGAATACCAAAAACTTCGCAACTGCGCATGACCGCACTGGCATTGTGCATCTGAAAAACATCTTCCACCACAACGGTAAAATGCTTGGTTCTGCTTTCTAATACTTTTAGAAATTTAGCTTTCCGATTTTCGGTAAGAATGTTTTCGAGGAAATGAAGGTAATCGAGGTCAATCATAAAAAATAATTTATCAAACTACTACTTTTCTATCAACACATTGATTAAGCCCAAAACGACGGCCGAACCTAAATTTGTAGTTCCGTACGGATTGAATGAATCTTTTCTGCTTCCTATCCAATTATTTTCAAGATTTATTCTTGGCGTCATACTTATATAATTACCATTATGTAAAAAATAAACATCATTAATTCTTGAATTAGAGTTGTAAACAATTAGTTGAGATGCAAGATCCTTTTTTGCATTAAAGTCGAAAGTGTATTGTATCACAGGTAAATTATCAAAATGAATTTTGAAATAATCTTTTTTTATGGCGAGTGTATCAGCGAGTGTGACTGCTTTTTGTGCAAAAAAGAAAGTACTGTAGATTATCGCAAATACTAGTATGAGTCTGTTCATTATCTATTAATTATTAATTGCAAAAAGACCAATATCAAATATACAAATATTCCTAGATTTAGATTAAAATCACTACTTTTAATTTCAAAATAATCTTCGTGCCTTTGCGCCTAATTAGCAAAATAAAATATGAAAAAGAAACTAGTAGTATTAACCGGAGCGGGAATCAGTGCCGAAAGTGGCATAAAAACATTTCGTGACGCCGATGGACTTTGGGAAGGTCATAACGTATTGGATGTCGCAACTCCCGAGGGTTGGCACAAAAATCCAGAATTAGTACTCGATTTTTACAATCAAAGACGCAAACAATTACACGAAGTACAGCCCAACCTCGGGCATCAAATATTGGCAACATTAGAACAAGACTTCGATGTGCAAATCATTACGCAAAACGTAGATAACTTGCACGAAAAAGCAGGGAGTTCGAATGTGCTGCATCTTCACGGCGAGTTATTGAAAGTAAGAAGTACCGCAAATCAAAACTATATTTTAGACTGGGAAACCGATTTGAATTTGGGCGATTTTGATGATAAAGGTCGCCAATTGCGCCCGCATATTGTTTGGTTTGGCGAAGAAGTCCCAGCACTTGAAGAAGCTGTAGAAATTGTACAAAAAGCTGATATACTCATCATAATCGGGACTTCCTTACAAGTGTATCCCGCATCGGGACTGATGCATTACGCAAAACCAAGCGCTCCTGTATATTACATAGACCCAAAACCTGCCCAGATTTATGATTTGCCCAATGACATCAAAATCATTGCTACAACTGGATCAGTTGGGATGAAAATCATTCAGAAAGACTTAGAAAAATTGCAATAGCAATTTCAGTGACAATAACAATTTCAATTATCAATTTAATCTAAAAAACAGTAAACTAAACACTGATTACTGAACACTATTCCTTATTTTTGCGCTTTCTAAAAAACCGACAACAATGACTACATTAAACGAATTAAACGCAGTATCACCAATCGACGGAAGATACAGAAGCAAAACAAGTTCACTTTCAAAATATTTCTCTGAAGAAGCTTTAATCAAATACCGTGTATTGGTTGAAATTGAATATTTTATTGCGCTTTGCGAAATTCCTTTACCTCAGCTTGCAGCCGTAAACCCAAATACATTCGAAAGTTTACGCAACATCTATAAAAACTTCTCCACAGAAGACGCACTTTGGATCAAAGAAACCGAAAAAGTGACCAACCACGATGTAAAAGCCGTGGAATATTTCATTAAAGATGCCTTCGAAAAACTAGGTTTGTCTCAATACAAAGAGTTCATCCACTTTGGATTGACTTCACAAGATATCAACAATACTGCGATACCACTTTCGACCAAAGAAGCTTTCGAAAAAGTGTATATGCCTTCGTTAATCGCTTTGACCTCAAAATTGAAAGATTTGAGCATCGAATGGAAGGATATTCCAATGCTTGCTAAAACTCACGGTCAACCGGCTTCGCCAACCCGTTTGGGTAAAGAAATCGGTGTTTTTGTAGAACGTTTGGAAGAGCAAATGCGTTTGTTGTTCAACATCCCGTTTGCCGCCAAATTTGGTGGAGCAACCGGAAATTACAATGCGCATCACGTGGCTTATCCTCAAACCGATTGGAGAAAATTTGGAGGGAATTTCGTTGAAGAAATCCTTGGATTACACCACTCCTTCCCGACTACACAAATCGAACATTACGACCATTTTGCTGCATTTTTTGATGCATTGAAAAGAATCAACACCATCATCATTGACTTGGATAGAGATATTTGGACCTATGTTTCGATGGAATATTTCAAACAAAAAATCAAAGCAGGAGAAATAGGTTCCTCGGCAATGCCACACAAAGTAAACCCAATTGATTTTGAAAATTCGGAAGGAAATCTAGGAATGGCAAATGCTATTTTCGAACACCTTTCGGCTAAATTACCTATTTCACGTTTGCAACGCGACTTGACTGATAGTACAGTTTTGAGAAATATTGGCGTGCCAATGGGACATACTTTAATTGCATTCGAAGCCACTTTGAAAGGCTTAAACAAACTACTTTTGAACGAACCAAAATTCGCGGAAGATTTAGAGAAAAATTGGGCAGTTGTTGCTGAGGCTATTCAAACCATTTTACGTCGTGAAGCCTATCCAAATCCTTACGAAGCTCTAAAAGGACTGACTAGAACTAATACAGCGATAACTAAAGATTCAATTCACGAATTTATTGGAACTCTTGATGTTTCAGCAGAAATCAAAGCCGAATTGATGCAAATTACACCAAGTAATTTCTTGGGAATCTAAGAACAAAGACTATTATAAGCAACTAGTAATAATGAATAATTTTATTCTAAAAACGATATTACTTTTCGCTTTCTTTGCTTTCTTTTCTTGTGAAAACGAACCGGTAGCACCCTCAAACAAACCCTATAAGGCCGGGGTGATTTTGTCGTTTGATGACGCCTACATCAATGATTGGTATGCGACCAATCAAAAGTTGAAGAAATATGGATGGAAGGGAACTTTTTTTGTTTGCAAAATAAATACCTTAGACATATCCGAAGTCGAGAAACTTATTGAAATGCAAAAAGATGGACACGAAATTGCAGGCCATACTTATGATCACTTCAATGCTGTCGATTATTTGCGTGTACACACTATGAGCGAATACATGAGCAAAGAAATCGACCCAATGCTTCGCTTGATGAATTTCTATGGTTTAGATGTTAGTACTTTTGCCTACCCTTACGGCGGGAGAAATAAAAAACTGGATGCTGCCCTGTTGAAAAAATTTAAGATCATCAGAGGAAGAGCTTTCTGTGAACATGTGGCTAAAAAGCAAGGATGCTATTATGACAACTCGAATTTAGTTTTTAGTTTTAGTATCGACGATACACACAACCACTTCAATATTCCACATCTATTGGAATTGTTAGAGTATGCTAAGAAAAACAACAAAATTTTGATCTTAAATAGCCATAAAACTGTAGAGAAAGTAAACGGTGACTACCAAACAAAAAATGCCACTTTGGAATACATTTGCAAATACATCAAAAGTAATAATATGAATTTTTACACTTTAGCTGATGTAGAAAAGCTGCAAAAATGACAGTCGTTTATAGTTAAGATCACTTCACGGCATTCGCTTTTAAAAATTTTTAGCCACGAATTTCACTAATAAACACGAATTATAACTATTTAGTCATTCCTTAAAAACAAATTAACAATCTGATTGTTAATAACTTATGATAAAATAATATTAAAAAAGGCTCTGTTAAATTGCCAAAAAGTGTATATTTCGGTATAAAAAAGTGGCAATA
>NZ_JBIKRX010000031.1:0-30210 GCF_044348915.1 Flavobacterium sp.
CTTTTCTCAATAATGCTTTCAGTTCTTCGGAACTATAATTTGTTACTCTTAATGCTGCTCTACTCATGGTTTTTTTGAGTAAAGATACATATATTATTTGTAATTACATATTAGACTTTATATAATTCGAAAATGTAATCGTATAATGGACTGTATAATCCGAGAATTAGGATACCCAAAACGGTGATGATTAATCCTAATCGCATATAAATTTTGCTTTTGAAAAACGGAATTGGATTGTCACTTTTTCTAATAAACATGGCTCTTACCACCAATAAATAATAGTAAAGTGAGATGGTTACATTGACTACTGCTAAGAAAACTAATAAATAATATCCTTTGCTTGCCGCTGCTGCGAAAAGGAAGAATTTACCAAAGAATCCTGCTACTGGTGGAATTCCTGCTAAGGAGAATAAAGCCAACATCATCACCAAACTCAAGTTCGGATTAGTTCTGTACAAGCCGTTATAATCGTCTCTATTTTCTTTACCCGTTTGCAATGCGATAGCTTGTACCACACCGAAAGCAGCCAAATTGGTGAAGATGTAAACTAATATAAAATAGACAACAGTTGCAGTTCCCAATTGAGTTCCAGTAATTAATCCCAAAAGGATGAAACCAGCCTGCGCAATCGAAGAAAAAGCCAAGAAACGTTTCATATTTTGTTGGCGCAAAGCGAATAAGTTACCAATAAACATCGTGGCAAGTGCTACAACATAAATGATATTTTCCCAAATGTGCATCAATGGTTTTAGAACGGTAAACAATAAAATCATCAAAATAAAGGCTGCGGCTCCTTTTGAAATTACCGATAAATAGGAGGCAACTCCAATGGGTGCTCCTTCGTAGACGTCTGCTGTCCAGAAGTGAAATGGGACTAAGGATATTTTGAATGCTAAACCAGCAAAAAACAAAATGAAACCTAGTATTGTTAAATTAGTCGAGGTTAAAGCTATTGAGATATCTGCGAAATAAATGGAGCCTGTTGCTGCATACAATAATGATATTCCAAATAGGGAAGCTCCAGAAGCTAATCCTGCAGAAAGAATAAATTTAACACCTGCTTCGCTCGAAATTCTTTTAGATGTTTCCCAAGCTACCAATGCTGCGACTGGTAAAGTAGATAATTC
Organism: Flavobacterium sp.; assembly: GCF_044348915.1. Lineage (GTDB taxonomy): Bacteria > Bacteroidota > Bacteroidia > Flavobacteriales > Flavobacteriaceae > Flavobacterium. The sequence continues at coordinate 1,131 of NZ_JBIKRX010000031.1, forward strand.
TAATCCGATGTAAAACATAAGAAAATCACCTGCAGAAATCATAAAATACATTCCAAGCAGGGATGAAAATAGCAACATAAAAAACTCGTTTCCTTTATTGAGTGGCACCATTTTTTCTTGTATCCAATCGGCAGATTGAAGTAGAACGATAAGTACACCTACATTTAGTGCGTTTTTGAAGAAGTGAATGAGCGTGTTGGTGCGAAACATTCCGCCAAATAAGCTAGTTTCCTCGATAGCAAAGAAGCCGATGATCGTGTGAATTCCAAATAAGAATAGAGCCAAATGTACCAGACTTCCTTTTTTATTTTTATTCACGAAAATTTCGCCTACAATGAGCAATAATATAATTATCAAGAGGAAAATTTCTTGTCGCATTGCGATAAAACTGTTCAGATTCATTTTTGTTATTTTATAAATGATTTAATACTCCTTGAATAAATGGTTGGAGACTGTCCATTGTCATATCGCTCAACCAAAGCGGAGCAACACCCATACCAAGCATTGGAATTAATAATAGTAGAATACCTGTTATTTCGAACCAAGTTGCCTTTGGTAAATCTAAAAATTCTTCATTTTTCACTTCACCCATTAGCATAATTCCTAATACTCTTAGGATATAAACCGCAGTTACTACAATTGCCGAAACTGAAACTATGGTCGCCACTCTGTAGAACATTTCTTCGTGTTGGAAAGCACCAACGAAGATGTTCATTTCAGCTATAAAACCACTAAATCCAGGCAAACCTAATGAGGCCAAACCTGCGATGACATAAATCACAGAAATAAATGGCATTACTTTTAGTAATCCTCCCAATTTGGTGATGTCTCTAGTGTGAGTTCTTCCGTAAATCATCCCGATTAAGGCGAAGAATAGGGCTGTCATAAATCCGTGAGAGAGCGATTGTAAAATAGCTCCGTTCCAAGCGGTTTTGTTTAACATCAATAAAGCGAACAAGACCATTCCCAAGTGACTCACTGAGGAATACGCATTGATGTATTTTAAATCGGTTTGTTTCAATGCTCCAAAAGCACCATAAATTACTCCAATGGCAGATAAGATGATGAAAAACCAAGACCATTCAATGGCGCCCAATGGCAATAAAAACATTGCAATTCTGAAAACACCATAACCTCCTAATTTCATTAAAACTCCTGCGTGAAGCATGGATACTGCTGTTGGCGCCGAAGCGTGACCATCCGGTGACCAAGTATGAAAAGGGAATAAAGCCCCCAATACAGCAAAACCAATAAAGGTCAAAGGGAAAAATAATTTTTGGGCTTCAAACGGAATGTTCACTTTGGCAATTTCCAAAATATTGAAAGTCAAAGCACCACCATCAGCATTCGAATTGAAATAGATTCCTAAAACCCCAACCAATAAAACTGCCGAAGCTCCCATCAACATCAAGGTCAACTTCATCGCCGAGTATTCTTTTGGCCCTGAGCCCCAAATTCCAATCAGTAAATACATTGGGATAACGGCAATTTCATAGAACACAAACATCGTAAATAAGTCGAGCGAAATAAAGAATCCGTAAACTCCAGTGGCTAAAACCAAAAGGGAGATAAAAAATTCTTTAGGTAAATCTTCGGTTTTCCAAGAGATGAAAACGCCTGCCAAAACCACAATAGAAGTCAACAGTATTAAAGCTACCGAAACTCCATCGACTCCGATGGCATAATGAACATTGAAATTTTTGAACCAAACATAATCCTGAGTGAAAAGCATTATGCTTTTATCGACAGCTCTTGTACTCAAATAAGTAAACAACAAATTAATAGCCATTCCCAGTTGAATGAAACTTCCAATCATTGCAATAATGCGTGCCTGTTTTAATCCTTTGGAAAAAACCAAAGCTAAAACGGTGAGTACAGGTATAACTACAAAAAGTGATAAAATATCCATATTAATTGTTTAGTTTGTCCATAAATAAATAAAAACCAAGGCTATAACTACAACGCCAGAAACAAAAAACATCGCGTAATCTTGTAATCTTCCAGATTGTAATCCTTTTATTTTTTCGGAAATAATAACCGTTTTGTTTCCAATACCTTCCATTGTTCCGTCCACATATTTCTTGTCGAATTTCGCTATTGGAGCCGAAACCAAATTGAAGATGATTTTTTTGGTAATGAACATATAGATTTCGTCGAAATAGAATTTATGGAAAGTCCATTTGTATAGAATTCCAAAAGCATTCGAAAATTTATCAGCCAAATCATTTTCTTTTTTGTAGAAAACCCAAGCTAATATAATTCCTAACAAACCTGTTCCAACCGCTACTGCAGCTAGTGGTAAATTCAAATGCGCTTCGAATGGTAGCCTGTCGGCAGTTACAAATTCGCTGAAAGGAATAAATCCTGCCACAATACTCATAATTGCTAAAAACAATAGAGGAAACGCCATAGACATTGGTGCTTCGTGTGGTGCGTGATGGTATTTGGTGTCTTTGCCCCAGAAGATTCCAAAATAAAGTCGGAACATATAAAAAGCAGTCAATCCCACTACGAATAGTCCAACAAAATATAGCAATTGATTTTTTTCGAAAGCAGCAACTAAGATCTCGTCCTTACTCCAAAATCCTGCGAATGGCGGAACTCCGGCTATTGCCAATGCCGCAATCAAGAATGTGATATTGGTAATCGGCATATACTTGCGTAAACCGCCCATATCTTTTAGATAATTGCTGTGAACGGCGTGAATTACAGAACCAGCACCCAAGAATAATAAGGCTTTGAACATCGCGTGTGTAAACAGATGGAACATAGACGCCATATAACCAACTCCTTCGTGACCTTTGTAACTTGAAACTCCTAATGCCAACATCATATAACCAATTTGCGACATCGTCGAAAAGGCCAAAACTCGTTTGATATCCGTTTGTGTGAGTGCGATGACAGCGGCAAAGAGCGAAGAAAATGCTCCCACATAAGCCACAATATTCAAGGCATATCCTCCTTCTACAAAAAAGTACATCGGGAATAGTCGCGCCACTAGATAAACTCCGGCAACAACCATAGTCGCCGCGTGAATCAAAGCCGAAACTGGCGTTGGGCCTTCCATTGCATCAGGTAACCAAATGTGTAATGGGAACATTGCTGATTTTCCAGCACCTCCCATAAAGATGAGAAGCAATCCCCAAGTGATTACAGACAATCCCATAAATGAAGTCGATGCCCAATTCAGGAGCAATCCTTCGCCTGCAGGATTTACCGCATTCAAGGTTTGAAAATCGAATGAACCAGCATAATGACCTACAATCATAATCCCGATTAGGAAACCAAAATCAGCAAAACGAGTAACAATGAAGGCTTTTTTTGCTGCCGCTACTGCAGAAGTTTTGGTATAATAATAGCCAATTAATAAATAGGAAGAAACTCCCACCAATTCCCAAAAAATGTAGATTTGGAAAAGGTTGGTTGCCAATACCAATCCAAGCATTGAAAAAGTAAACAGCGCTAAAAAAGCAAAGAATTTGGTATAACCGTTATCGCCTTGCATATAGCCTCGGCTATAAATGTGAACCATCAACGAAATGGTGGTTACTACAACAAGCATCATTACCGATATTGGATCAACCAAAATACCCATATCGATAGCTAGTGTTTCGGTGAAGTTCATCCAAACTGTTTTTTCAACAAATGTTTGATATACGCCATCTACTTTTCCGCTGACGAAAAAGTATTCGTAAGCCGCATAATAAGAAAGCGCAGTCGAAGTGGCCAATCCAGCAACCCCAATGTATCCAGAAACCGCTGGTTTAATTTTCTCGTAACCAATTCCCAGAAGCAAGAAAACAGCTAAAGGAATAAGTGGTATAAATAATATATAAGATATGTCCATATTGATTGAATATTAATACTTCATAATTTCAGTGTCCTTCACTTCAACAGAGCTGATTTGTCTGTACAGATTAATGATTATTGCCACTGCAAGCGCAGTTTCGGCAGCAGCCACAGCAATAATAAAAATCGAAAAGAAAACGCCCTGCAACACATCGGGATACAAATATTTGTTGATGACAACAAAATTGATCGCCGAAGCATTTAAAATCAACTCGAGAGATATTAATATCGAAATCAAGTTTTTTCTGGTAATAAACCCATAAATACCTATAAAAAATAGAATAGAGGTAAGGGTAAAAATTTCGTATATGCTAATTCCGGCTATCATAATGTATCGTCGTTTTTAGTTAGTTTGTCTCCTTTTCCAATAATGATGGCTCCAATCATAGCGGCCAACAACAGAATACTGATGACTTCAAAAGGTAAAATAAATCCCCCTGCATCGTAGCTCAAAAGTCCACGACCGATATCTTCAACAGTAGTCGTTTTCGAATTTTCTACCACTTGAAAATCATTTGTATATATGGTATACAAGAATAAACCAAGACCAATTAAACAAACCAATCCGGTGATTAATTTTTTGGATAATTCGGCCATTTCCAATTGCATTTCGATATGGTGCACCAATAAAACCGAGAAAATAACCAAGACGATAATCCCTCCTGCATAAACCGTCAATTGAACGGCGGCTAAGAAATTGTAATCAATTAAGAAGTAAATTCCCGCTACCCCGATGAGAACAAATAATAAGTAAATCACTGATCGAAGCATTTTGCGACTGCTTACAGAGGCAATGGCCGATACAATCATTATTAAGGCTAAAATGTAAAATATAACTTTTTCCATAAGATTAATCTTCTAGTCCAGGAACCACTTTTGATCCCGGTTTGTTTAAAACTCTAGTGAGATACTTTCTGTCGTACACAGAATTTTCAAAATTCTGAGCCCATTTGATAGCATCGGTAGGACAGGCTTCGATGCATAAACTACACATCGTGCACATTCCTAAATGATAAATATGTTTGTCTATCATTTTTTTCTTTTTGCCTGTTTCTGGATCAATTTGTCTGTCCCAAATAATTTCGATACTTCCGTTCGGGCAAGCCAATTCACATTTTTGGCAACCAGTACAACGGTGTTCGTTTTTTTCATCGTGCGGCATTACTACCTCGCCACGAAAACGTTCAAACATTTGTAAAGTAGCTCTGTTGTCAGGATATTGTTGGGTTATAGCCCCTTTTCTGGAATGTAAAAAATACTTTCCGGTGACACTCATTCCTGTAAGAAGTGTTTTTACACCATTATATATATCTGAAAAATAACTCATAATTTTTAAAATTGAATTGTTAATCCAAGCAATACCATCAATGCCATTAAAATTAAATTCATTAAGTTTAACGGTAGCAAATATTTCCATTCTAATACCAGAAGTTGGTCAATTCTTAGTCTTGGAAAGGTCCATCGGAACCACATCATTAAAAAGATGATAGCTAATGTTTTTATTAAAAACCAAAATACACCAAGCAACGGAATGCTTTCGGTTATTCCAAAAGGAGATAAATAAGCTCCAAAGAAAACTGTTGTTGCGATTGCGGCGATAATAAACATATTGATAAATTCTGCCAAGAAGAAATAGGCAAACTTCATTCCCGAGTATTCGGTGTGGAAACCCGCACCTAATTCGGATTCGGCTTCTACTAAATCGAAAGGAGCTCTGTTGGTTTCGGCAGTTCCAGCAATCATATAAATGCAAAAAGCGATAATGGCAGGAATATGTCCTTGAACGATAAGCCATCCGTCTTTTTGAACTTCTACGATTTGGGAAAGTTGCAAAGAACCCGTCATCAAAACCATTGTCAAAAGCGATAATCCAACGGACAATTCGTAGCTAATGGTTTGAACACCGCTTCGCATTGCACCAATTAAGGCAAATTTGTTGTTGCTACTCCATCCTGCCAATAGAATTCCGATAACTCCAATAGAGGAAATAGCGATCAAAAAGAAAATACCAATATTGATGTCAAAGGCTTGAAATTCTTTTGTAAAAGGGAAAAGAGACATCGCCATCAAGGCGGTTACGATAACAAAATAGGGAGCTAAATTGTATAAAAACTTGTCTGCTTTGATTGTTCCTGTTAACTCTTTGGAAACTAATTTCAGGGCATCGGCCATAGTTTGTAATAAACCTTGATACCCTACTCGGTTTGGACCCAAACGCAATTGAAACCAAGCGGCGACTCTTCTTTCGAGTAAAACCAAGTATAAACCGGCAACTGCAAAAATACCGAGGTAAACTACGGCTATCAATACCATTTCTACAATGCTTGCAGTAGTTTCTGGCATCAGGCTAAAAAGCCATTCGTGAATATTTTTTGTAATGTTCATAAGGTTAATAAATATATTGAGGATGTTTTTTCATTTTTCATTTTTTACTTGAATTATAATTACTATTTATGGTTATTTCTTTCGCTAGTGCGAGCGTCACGCTCGTACCCGCAATAAAATTAATTTAAATCTATTTCTAAAATTGTATGGTCATTGTTCCCATAATTTCTTGCGCTACTATATTTCCACTCTATTGGGTCGGTCACAAAACCTGTTTCAACTGGATTGTTATGAATGTAATCTAATTTTTGCTCAAAAACTTTTAATGACCAAATTTCAATTGGTTTATTGTTTTGTTGCCAAAATTGTCTAAATTTTACATTACTGTTTTTCTTTCCAGCTCTTTCAAACATCCACAACAACCATTCTTTTCTGCTTTCTTCTGGATTTTCTTCAATTACTTTTAAAATTTTTCTTGATGTAAATCCTTTTAAATCTCTTATTAAACCTGATGGATCACCTAATGATGATCTAAAAATTAAATGTATATGACTCGGCATAATGCAATAACCATAAATTTCCATCCCTTTGTTTTTTCTACAATAATCTAACGACTCAATCATACAACCAAAATAATCTTCTCTCGTAAAAACATCTATCCAATAGACAGTTGCAAAACTTATAAAATAGGCTCTCTCCTTTTCGTGAAATTTATATTTTCTACTCATCGAAAAACTAAATTAATTTTACATTTGTTTGTTGGCACGAGCTAGAAGCTCGCGCTAGCAGGGGGAAAAGCAAAATTCATCTTGGTGGCAAACTCTGTGTTTATCTCTTTTTGTGCAATTACCAATGTGGAGATGAAAAGGAAAATAACGATAAGTAATAAGTTTTTCATAATTGGTTTATTTTTATGGTTAGTTTACGTAGTGCATATCAAATCTACCGTCTCTTATTTTTACTATTTCACCTTGAGGGTTTATTGCATCATACCAGAAAGTTCCTGATATTATTTTTTGTTGTGTATCGAGTCTGGTGATTTTTAATTCACCTATATTTGTGTTTGTTGTATAAAACTGATTGCTAGAATAAATATTACTATTTATAATAAATTGTCCGAAATTTGAATTATAATTTGAGCCATTATTAGTTTGTTCAGCTAAATTATAAGTTGTGTTTTGAATTAATTGCAAAGGATTAGTTGAAATAGTAACTGATTTGTTTTCATTAGAACCTTTCTCTACAATACTTAAACCTAAATGATAACCATCTTGATCTTGTTGGTAAAAGCAACTTAAAGTAGGACCAAATTGGCTGTTTCCTCTTGGTAAAAAAACTTGTCCGTTTATGAGGCAACCTGCAGTGTTTGCTCCTGTAGTTGTTGCGGCAGGGAGTTCGTTGGATGATTTGTTGTCATCTTTGTCGCAAGAAGAAAATAATAACACCAGAGTTATATATAAAATCATATTTTTCATAATTATTATTGTTTGATTATTATTTACTACAAAGTTGAATTCATAAAATTAATTTTATCGGTCAATATCAGGAATTACAAGGTCTAAAGTTGCCATAGTTGCCACCAAATCCCCAATTTTTCCGCCAACTGCAATATGATTTAATAAAGATAAATTGGAAAATCCTGGTGATCTAAATTTCATTCGGTATGGATTTTTTGTTCCCGTACTGACGATGTAAACTCCTAATTCTCCTCTTGCAGTTTCTACTTTTTGGTAATACTCGCCTTCTGGCAATTTGATTACGGTATTGGTTTTAGCAAAAAAATCACCTTCAGGAATATTATCAATCAACTGTTCGATAATCGATAAGGATTCCCACATTTCCAGTATTCTAACTTGGTAACGAGAATAAGTATCACCTTCGGTTTTCAACACTTCGTTGAATTTTACTTTGTCATAAGCGCTGTACGAATGGTGTTTTCTCACATCGCAAGAATAGCCAGAAGCGCGGCCTACAGGACCAGAAGCTCCAAAAGAAATCGCATCTTCTTTGGTTAAAATTCCAATGCCTTCCATCCTTTTTCGGAAGATGATATTATTGGATAAAAGCAAATCGTATTCAGGGAGTTTAGTTTTGAAATGAGCGATAAATTCTTTCGTTCTTTTTACAAAATTCGGGTGAATATCGAACATCAATCCTCCGGGAATGTTGTAGTTCATCGTCAAACGAGCGCCACAAGTTTCTTCGAAAATATCGTTTATCATTTCACGGTCTCTAAAACCGTAGAAATAAGTAGTCAAAGCGCCAACGTCCATTCCCATAACGCCCCACCACAAAGTGTGAGAAGCAATACGGGTCAATTCGGCAATGATGGTTCGAATGACTTTTACACGTTCTGGAATTTCCAATTGAAGCGCATTTTCAACAGTAAGGCAAACGGCTTCGTTGTTGATATGTGAAGAAAGATAATCCATTCTGTCGGTCAAATGCACGATTTGCTGATAGCTGTCGCGTTCACACATTTTTTCGATAGAGCGGTGGATGTAGCCTAAATCGGGTTCTACTCTTTTGATTATTTCACCGTCAATAGTCAATAAAAGTCGCAAAACTCCATGAGTTGCAGGGTGTTGCGGCCCCATATTAATTTGATATTCTTCGGATTTAAAATTGTTGGTTATAGTTGTATCCATTTTTATTTATTTGTATGCCCGCTTTGCGGACTAAAATTTTCGTTTTTTAAACCATTAAGAAAATTAAGAAAAATTAAGTTTTAGTCTTAATGAACCTTAATGCCTTAATGGTTCCAAAAGAAAAACTATTTTAATATTTTTTATTTTAAACATTAATAAAAATTTAGTTTTTATCTTAATGAACCTTAATTTTCTTAATGGTTCAAAAGAAAAATAACTTTGTTATTTGATAACCATATTAATTTCATCTACATAATCTTTTCTCAACGGAAATCCATCCCATTCTTCGGTCAAAAAGAGTCTTTTCAAGTTAGGATGATTGTTGAATTTTATTCCAAAGAAATCAAAAACTTCTCTTTCGTGGAATTCGGCAGTGTACCAAATGTTGCAAACCGTGTCGAGTGTTGGGTTTTCTCTGTCTTCGGTTTTCACTTTCACCACCAATTGATGTCTGTGAGTAGTAGATTCTAGATGATATACAACGCCCAATTCCTTGCCCCAATCCACACCGCTTAGACAAAACAAATAATCAAAATTCGTTTCGGAATTGCTTTTTAATTGCGTCATTAGTGAATGAAGTTGTCCGGGTGGAACGGTGATATTTAAAAACTGGGATTTTTCGGCGGTGAATTCCAATTCCGGAATCCAACTGCTTATTAAATTTTGTAAGGCTTCGTTTGTCATAATTAGGTTAGAGGTTAGAGGTTAGAGGTACGAGGTTAGAGGTTAGAGGTAGTTAGTTTAAATTACTTCCCACTTCCCACTTCTAACTTCCCACTTTTCACAATCCTTCGTCAAACCCATCGATAGGGTAGACTTTGTTTTTCATATTTTCAGTTCGAATCTTATTTTGAAGCATCAACATTCCTTCCAATAAAGCTTCTGGACGTGGCGGACAACCCGGAACGTATACATCTACTGGGATTACGTGATCCGCTCCTTTTACAACAGAGTACGAATTGTAATAAAATGGACCGCCAGAAATGGCACAAGCACCCATTGCAATTACATATTTTGGTTCCGCCATTTGATCGTACAATCTGCGTAAAACTGGTGCCATCTTGTTGACAATAGTTCCTGCAATGATAATCAAATCGGCTTGTCGCGGCGAAGGTCTTGCTACTTCGAATCCAAATCTGGAATAGTCGTGACGTGCAGCTCCTGTTTGCATCATTTCGATGGCACAACAACTTGTTCCAAAATAAAGGGACCAAAGCGAATTCGCCCGTCCCCAATTGATTATTTCGTCTAATGATGTAACTAAAATATTGGCTCCATTGCCCCCCGGAATTACTTTTCCTGGGAAATCTGCGGGTATTTCTGGTGTGTTATTTACTCCCATTTTAATGCTCCTTTTTTCCAAGCGTAGGCTAAGCCTAAACCTAATATTACTAAAAAGATGATGATTTCGACAAAAGCGACCATTCCGATTTCTTTGAAAACTACCGCCCAAGGTATCAGAAAGGCTACCTCGACATCAAAAACCAAGAATAAAATGGCATACAAATAGTAACCCACTTTAAACTGAACCCAAGTTGGTCCAATGGTGGTCATTCCGCTTTCATACGGCTCCCGTTTCTGGCTATTGTCTGACTTTGGTGAAATTAAATTGGATAAAAAATTGGCGCCGGCGACCAAAACTATTCCGGCTAGTAAGAAAACTATAATTGCTTCTGAACCCATACATTACTTTTTATTAAATTGTTTTAATAACGCAAAGCTACATTTTTAAATCTACTATTCCTATAGGGTAATAGATTTTTTGTGACACTTTTTTTATTTCACTTCATAAGTTTCACCCGAAAAGAATAAATCATCCGTTTTTGTAAAACTAGAATTGGCTTTAACTTGCGCTGTCAAGGCATCTTCTCGTTCTTCTAAAGTGACATCGTCAAAACTTCTAATAACCCCAGTTGCCAATGGGTATTCCATTCGAACCAACATATAATGTAGGGTAGGGTCTTTTTCTTTGTCATTATGTACTAATAAATCTTCTTGTGTAACTCCGTTTTCGCCAATGGTTACGACTTCTAATTTTAGTCCATTTAATACCAATCCTTTGTCACGATTTTTTCCAAAAATCATTGGTTTTCCGTGTTCAAGAAAAATTTGTTTGTCTTCTTTTACGTCTTTATCAGTAAGATGATTGAAACATCCGTCATTAAAAATCACACAATTTTGCAAAATTTCGATTAATGAAGTTCCTTTGAATTGCTGTGCTTCGATAAAAATTTGTCCCATTTCTTTTGGACTTCCTCCACCAACTCTAGCAAAAAATCGTGCTTGAGCGCCTAAGGCTAATTCACCTGGTGAAAAGGGAGGTTGAGTATTTCCGTAAGGAGATGATTTTGTTTTTTGACCAATTAATGAAGTAGGAGAGAACTGACCTTTGGTCAAGCCATAAATTTCATTATTGAAAAGTATGATATTCAGATCGATATTTCTTCGTAAAACGTGTATAAAATGATTTCCACCAATAGCCATTGCATCGCCATCGCCAGTGGCAATCCAAACGCTTAAGTTAGGATTAGCTAGTTTTATTCCCGATGCAATTCCAGGAGCTCTGCCGTGAATACTGTGAATGCCATACGTGTCTAAATAATAAGGAAAACGAGAAGAACATCCAATTCCAGAAACGAAAACGACATCTTCTTTGGCGACGCCCATTTCAGGAAGTATTTTTTGCATCGTGCGTAAAATCACATAATCATCGCAACCAGGACACCATCTTACTTCTTGGTCGCTGGTAAAATCTTTGGCGGTATATTTTTTTTCAACTGTTGTTTCCATAATTATACTAGTGATTTAAATTCATGAATTAAGTCATCGTTCGCAAAAGGCAATCCTTGCACTCTATTAAATTGTAAAAAGTCAAATGTACTGTGTTTAATTTTTAGAATGCTTGCAAATTGGCCACTATTCAATTCGCAAACCAGAATTTTTTTGAATTTTGATAGAATTTCTTCGGTATTTTTTGGCATTGGATTAATATAATTGAAGTGGGCATAACCAATGTTTTTATGACCTTTATCATTCATTTGCTTCACAGCTGAATGCAAAGAACCGTAAGTTCCGCCCCAACCAATTACCAATAAATCACCTTCTTGAGCAAATTCTGTTTCTAAGTCTGGAATATTAAATTTTACGCGTTCGATTTTTTCGGCTCTGATATGAGTCATTTTCTCATGATTTTTTGGTTCATAAGAGATATTACCTGTAACCGCATCTTTTTCTAAACCTCCAATTCTGTGTTCAAGTCCCGGAGTTCCTGGAATTGCCCAATTGCGGGCTAGCGTTTTTTCATCTCTGTCATAAGGATGCCAATTTTCTTTGACTTCTGAAATTTTATTGTTTTTTATTTCAGGCATTTCAGCAACGGTTTTGATTTTCCAAGGAGCGGCTCCGTTAGCAATATATCCATCCGTCAATAATATTACGGGTGTCATATGTTCTAATGCCAATCGGGAAGCTTCATAAGCAAAGTTAAAACAATTAGCCGGCGTGCTCGCAGCAATTACAATCACAGGGCTTTCTCCATTTCGACCATATATCGCTTGCAATAAATCCGATTGTTCTGTTTTGGTTGGCAAACCAGTGGAAGGTCCACCACGTTGCACATCCACAATTACCAGAGGCAATTCAGTCATCATCGCCAAGCCAATTGCTTCACCTTTTAATGCTAATCCAGGACCTGAGGTTGTGGTGATGGCTAAATCTCCTGCAAATGCGGCGCCTATTGCCGATGTTATACCTGCAATTTCGTCCTCAGCCTGAAAAGCTTTCACACCAAAATGTTTGTGTTTGGCTAATTCGTGTAAAATATCTGTAGCAGGAGTTATAGGATAAGAGCCTAAGAATAATTCCAATCCCGATTTTTCGGTTGCTGCCAAAAATCCCCAAGCCGTTGCTGTGTTACCCATAATAATTCTATAAGTACCTGCAGGCATTTTGGCTGGAGAGATAGTATAGGAATTAGGTATGAGCTCTAAGGTTTCAGCAAAATAAAATCCAGCCATTAATACTTTGGTATTGGCTTCGATTAAATGAGGTTTAGATTTGAACTTATCATTAAAAAATTCAATTGTATGATCTGTAGAACGGTTGTACATCCAATAGATCATTCCCAAAGAAAACATATTTTTACTTCGCGAAATCGTTTTCGTATCGAGACCTGAAACATCCTTTAAAGCTTCTTTGGTTAAAGAAGTCATATCTACTTCAATAACTTTATAATTATCAAGGCTACCGTCTTCGAGTGGATTGGTGGTGTATTCTGCTTTTTCTAAGTTCTTTTTGCTAAAAGCATCGGTATCGACGATTACAGCATGTCCGGGTTTCAAAGCATAAAGATTAGTTTTCAAAGCAGCTGGATTCATAGCTACTAATAAATCGACGCTGTCCCCGGGGGTACTAACTTCTACACTACCAATATGGACTTGAAATCCTGAAACTCCGTACAAACTCCCTTGGGGAGCGCGAATTTCTGATGGATAATTTGGGAAAGTGGCAATGTCATTACCAAACATTGCAGATGTATCGGAAAACTGCGTACCTGTCAATTGCATTCCGTCACCTGAATCACCTACAAAACGAATAACGACAGCTTCAAGTTTTTCAGGTTGGGGTTTTGTTTTTGTTTCAACCATAAGTTTAATTATTTTCAATATTAACAGAAAAATTCAATAATTGTTGAGCCAAATTTAATTTCACTTTTTTAATTAAAATATGACTATTATCATATAAAAGTAATAAAAAGCTATTTAATTTTACGATGAATTAAAAAAATATATACTATGGCAATAATTATCACAGACGAATGCATCAATTGTGATGCATGTATTTCAGAGTGTCCAAACAACGCAATTTATGAACCAGATACTAGTTGGTCTTATTCAGATGGATCTGCCTTAAAAGGTATGATAAATACACCTTCAGGGAGAGAAGTAGACGCAGATGAAGAAAACGACGCAATTTCGGATGAGTTTTTCTATATTGTGGCTGACAAGTGTACAGAATGTAAAGGTTTCCACGATAAACCACAATGTGCTTCGGTTTGCCCTGTAGATTGCTGTATTCTTGATGAGAATCACGTAGAAACAGAAGCTCAATTATTAGAAAAGAAAGCCTGGTTACATAATGAGTAAATCAAAAAAGGAAAGAAAGCTAAATTGCCAAAAGGCATTTTAGCTTTTTTTTGCTTTTATAATCAAAAAGCTGTCAAGTAATTTGTAGATAGAATCGATCGTCGCAAATTCAAGATGGTATAAAATTTTTTTGTAAATGAAAAATAAAACTTTTCCAAAAGTAATTTGTGACGGTAATGAAGCAGTAGCTCTCATTGCTCACAAAACGAATGAAGTCTGTGCAATTTACCCAATTACACCTTCGTCGCCGATGGGTGAACATGCTGAGCTATACAGTTCAAAGGGTAAAACAAATATTTGGAATAATATTCCAAGAATTGTTGAAATGCAAAGTGAAGCTGGTGCTGCTGGAACTGTCCATGGAGCTTTACAGGCAGGTGCGCTAACTACAACGTTTACGGCCTCACAAGGTTTGCTATTAATGATACCTAATATGTATAAAATTGCTGGTGAATTATTGCCTTGTGTTATCCATGTTGCCGCCAGAACAGTAGCTACTCACGCACTATCAATCTTCGGAGACCACTCCGATGTAATGGCTTGTAGACAAACAGGATTTTCTATGTTATTTGGTGGTTCGGTTCAGGAAGCACACGATTTTGCCTTGATTTCTCAAGTGGCAACATTGAAAACTAGAGTTCCATTTATGAATATTTTTGACGGTTTCAGAACCTCTCACGAAATTTCTAAAATCGATGGTATCACCGACGAAATTATCAAAGCGATGATGCCGGAAGATAAAGTGATGGAACACAGACAAAGATCATTAGATCCAGATCGTCCAGTAGTTAGAGGTACAACTCAAAACCCTGACGTATTCTTCCAAGCTAGAGAAGCTGGAAATAAATTCTATGACGCAGTTCCTGCTGCCGTGCAAGAAGTAATGAACGAATTTTACGAGCACACTGGTCGTAAATACAATTTGTTTGATTATATGGGTCACCCAGAAGCTGAAAGAGTAATGATTATTATGGGCTCTGCTGAAGGTCCAGTAAAAGAAGCTCTTGAAGTGATGCTAGAAGAAGGCGAAAAAGTTGGGGTAATTTTTATCCGTTTGTTCAGACCTTTCGCAATCGATGCCTTTGTTGATGCTTTGCCAAAAACAGTTCAGAAAATTGCTGTAATGGACAGAACAAAAGAGCCTGGAAGTATTGGAGATCCTCTTTATTTAGATATTGTAACAGCACTTGTTGAAAGCGGAATAGAAATGCCAACCGTTGTTGCAGGTCGTTACGGATTGTCGTCAAAAGAATTTACACCAGCAATGGTCAAAGGAATTTATGATGAATTGTTGAATAAAAAACCTAAAAATCACTTTACTATTGGTATCAATGATGATGTGACTTTCAGAAGTTTATACTTTGATCCAAAATTTGAAATTAAAGCGAAATCAATTAGCTGTATGTTCTATGGTTTAGGTTCTGATGGAACTGTTGGAGCTAACAAAAACTCCATCAAAATCATTGGTGAAACTACAGATAATTATGTTCAAGGATACTTCGTTTACGACTCTAAAAAAGCTGGAGCTCAAACTATTTCTCACTTGCGTTTTGGGCCAGAACCAATTAATTCAAACTATTTAGTAGAAAAAGCCGATTTCATTGCCAGTCATAAATTCAATTTTATTGAAAAATTCAATATGATTGCCGACTTGAAACACGGAGGTACCTTCTTATTGAATTCACCTTATTGTAAAGAAGAAATTTGGGCAAGATTGCCAATCCAAATTCAACAAGGAATTATCGATAAAGAAGCCAAATTCTATGTTATTGATGCTACAAAAGTTGCTTTTGAAGCTAGTCTTGGAAAAAGAGCAAATACCATTTTACAAACGTGTTTCTTCGCTATTTCTGGTATTTTACCAAAAGACGAGGCTATTCAAAAAATTAAGGATGCCATCGTTAAATCCTATTCACATAAAGGTGATAAAGTGGTGAAAATGAACTTCAACGCGGTAGACAAAGCCTTAGAGAATTTACATCAAGTAGATTATCCAAAAGTGGCTACAAGCGAAAGACACTTGGCATCTGCAATGAAGAATGCTCCTGATGGATTTGTTACTGAAGTTTTAGAAAAAATATTAGCTGGTTTCGGAGATGATCTTCCAGTAAGTGCTTTCTCAATTGATGGAACTTTCCCAACAGGAACTTCACAGTTCGAAAAAAGCGGTATTGCCGATTTTATTCCAGTTTGGGACGACGAAAACTTATGTACACAATGTAATAAATGTGTCGCTATTTGTCCTCACGCTGCGATTAGATCTAAAGTAGTTTCTAATGAAGATTTAGCTAAATTCCCAGCTACACTAAAAAGTGTACCAGCGATAGGAAGACCATTTGCTAAAGAAAATGAATCCTATATTTTGCAAGTTTCTCCAGAGGATTGTACAGGTTGTGATCTTTGCGTAGTGGTTTGTCCTGCGGTAAGCAAAGAGAAAGAAAACTTCAAGTCAATCAATATGAGGAAAAAAATTGAGCATGATGTTGTTGAAAATGTAAATTGGGATCATTTTGTAAGTTTACCTTACTATGATAGAACTGCATTGCAAATAACAAATGTGAAAGGTTCTCAATATCTAGAGCCATTATTCGAATTCTCAGGTGCTTGCTCTGGTTGTGGAGAAACTCCTTATATCAAGATGATTACTCAGTTGTACGGTGATAGTATTATGATTGCTAATGCTACAGGTTGTTCTTCTATTTATGGTGGAAATTTACCAACAACACCTTATAAAACCAACGAATTTGGTAGAGGTCCAGCTTGGGCAAACTCACTTTTCGAAGACAATGCCGAGTTTGGTCTAGGTCTGAAATTAGGATTGTCTAAAAAACAAGAAATTGCAGTTGGATTATTAGTTTCACTGAAATTAGTTATTGGTGAAGAATTAGTAGATGCTATTCTAAACAATACAGAAGAAACAGAAGCGTTGAAAAACGAAAAATTCGCTCAAATTGATAAACTTAATACCATATTAGCCAGAATTACTGATAATGCTGATGCTAAAAAATTAAGCCAATTGACGGAGTATCTTCGTAAAAAAGCAGTTTGGATCTTTGGTGGAGACGGTTGGGCTTATGACATCGGTTACGGTGGAGTGGATCACGTTTTATCTACAGGGGAAGACATTAATATTTTAGTAATGGACACTGAGGTGTATTCTAACACTGGTGGACAAGCTTCTAAATCAACACCTCTTGGAGCAAGTGCTAAGTTTACTATTGGTGGTAAAAAAACAGGTAAAAAATCCCTTGCGCTTCAAGCTATTTCTTATGGAAATGTGTATGTAGCTCAAATCGCGATGGGAGCAAAAGATCTACAATCACTAAGAGCTATCGAAGAAGCGGCCGCTTACCCTGGACCATCTTTGATTATTGCTTATTCTCATTGTGGTGAACACGGTTACGAATTGAAACACGCCATCGACCAACAAGAAAAAGCGGTAGATTCAGGATACTGGCCACTGTTTAGATTTAATCCTCTTGAAGCAAAAGGCAAAAAATTCAAATTAGATTCTAAAGCGCCAACTATTCCTTTGAGTGACTTTATGTATAACGAAGCTCGTTTTACTAGAGTTGTAAAAGAGAATGCTACATTAGCAGCTGAGTTGTTGACTCAAGCGCAAGATGAAGTGGATACTAAATGGGAAAGATTGGAATTGTATAGAGATTTGTAAAAATCGCTGTAAAAATGAAATCTGCTAAATAAGCAGAATACATAGTGAATGAAAAACCTACTCGGGATGAATTATCTTGGGTAGGTTTTTTTATAAAAAATGGTTTTAATACCGAATACACACATAAAATAGTCCAATAATAAAAGACTATTTGTCACTCCATAAGAGTCGCAACGCTTTACAGCGTGACAAAGGAAGTTCTTAGATTGGATTGAAATATAAGAATGTTTGGTTTGATAGCTACTTCACCCTCAAAAAAACTTCTTCAACGGCAATTTTCATTTCTGGAAAAAGAGGGCTTTTGATTATTTCGCCTTCCGAAAAAGGTTTTGAACCAATGTATTCCTCGTTTATTAAACTGTAAACCAAAACAATTCGTGCTTCGGGTTCTACAATCCAATATTCTTTTACACCACTTTCTAGATAAAGATTAAATTTGGTATCCACATCGTGTTTGCTGTTTTTTGGTGACAAAATTTCTACAATCAAATCGGGTGCGCCTTTACAACCTTTATCGTCAATTTTATCTTCATCACAAATAATACAAATGTCAGGCTGTACAACCGTTGTGTCTTTTTTGGCTGATTTTATAGGTAAACGTACATCGAAAGGTGCTACAAAAACGCTACAAGGATGATTGTTAAATAAATTCAGGAAATATTTATTTATATTTTGCGAAATTTTTTGATGATTTGAACTCGGGGCAGGACTCATTTTCAAAATAAATCCTTTGATTAATTCAACGCGTTCCGAAAATTGCCAAAGCAAGTAATCGCTATAGGTATAGGTTTTGGTCAAATCTAAATCCGAAAAGTTTTTTACTGTTGGCATAATGCATTCATTTTTCACAAAGTTATAAAAACTAAGCTAACTTTTCCATCATTTTTTTTTAATGTCAAATTATAACTTTTAAAAGGTTTTACTTCGTCAGTTCGCTTCGCTCGGGTCATAGGTATTTTATTTACTTATAGCCAAGACCCGATACCGAATTCCGAACAGACTAAGTGAATCTATGTTAAGCAAAGCGCCTTTTTGTTAAATATAAATCATTTTATCTATGTGGTTTAAATTTTTTTAATAACAATCGAGTTCAGAATTAAATTGAATTCCATTTTGTATGAGTTACTTTTCCGCAAAAGAAAGGTCTATTTCATAGTTGTCAATAAATTCAAAATTATCTCAATTCCAAATTAGTTTTTTCTCAAATTATAATCGTATTTTTGCAGCGTTTTTGCAAACTATTCGCTTGCATTTATACCAAACAGCAACAACTACAACACTATTAAAATGAATCAAACGAAATATATTTTTGTTACAGGCGGAGTTACGTCTTCTTTAGGGAAGGGGATTATTGCGGCTTCATTGGCAAAATTATTACAGGCTAGAGGATATCGAACAACCATTCAAAAGTTTGATCCATACATCAACGTCGATCCAGGAACATTGAATCCTTACGAACACGGCGAATGTTATGTAACCGATGACGGTGCTGAAACAGATTTAGATTTAGGACATTACGAGCGTTTCTTGAATGTGCCAACTTCTCAGGCGAATAACGTTACAACAGGAAGAATTTATCTTTCGGTTATCGAAAAAGAAAGAAGAGGCGAGTTTCTTGGAAAAACGGTTCAAGTAGTTCCGCATATCACCAACGAGATTAAAGATAGAATGCAATTGCTTGGTAAATCAGGCGATTTTGATATAGTAATAACAGAAATTGGTGGAACAGTTGGGGATATCGAATCTTTACCTTATATCGAATCGGTTCGTCAATTGGTTTGGGATTTGGGAGATAGTAACGCTATCGTCATTCATTTGACTTTGGTTCCTTATTTGGCCGCAGCCGGAGAATTAAAAACAAAACCTACGCAGCATTCTGTTAAAACTTTGATGGAGAGCGGTATCAAAGCCGATATCTTAGTTTGTAGAACGGAACACGAAATATCAGATGATATTCGCACGAAATTAGCTTTGTTTTGCAATGTAAAAAGAGAAGCTGTTATTCAATCTATTGACGCTTCTACGATTTATGAAGTGCCAAATTTGATGCTGGAAGAAGGTCTTGACGTGGTGGCTTTGAAAAAATTGGATTTACCGAAGAAAGCCGCACCTGATTTAAAACATTGGAACACCTTTTTGAAAAGATTAAAAAATCCAAAACATACCGTTAATATTGGTTTAATTGGGAAATATGTAGAATTACAAGATTCATATAAATCTATTTTAGAAGCATTCATACACGCTGGAGCTTCCAATGAGACTAAAGTGAATGTGGTTTCGATTCATTCTGAATTTTTAGACGCCTCGGATGTAGCGGAGAAATTGTCTGGACTAGACGGAATTCTTGTGGCGCCAGGTTTTGGTGGTCGCGGAATCGAAGGAAAAATAGAAGCTGTTCGTTATGCTCGTGAAAACAAAATTCCGTTTTTAGGAATATGTTTGGGAATGCAAATGGCAGTTATTGAATACTCTAGAAATGTATTGGGTTATGCTGATGCTAATTCTACTGAGATGAATCCTGATACTTCACATCCTGTTGTCGATTTGATGGAAGAACAAAAAAACATTACCGATAAAGGAGGAACAATGCGTCTTGGGGCTTGGAAATGTGATTTGAAACCAAATACTTTGGCACATAAAATATACGGTTCAGCAAGCATTTCTGAACGTCATCGCCACCGTTATGAATACAATAGTAGTTATGTAGATGTTTTGGAAAAAGCAGGATTAAAAGCTTCTGGAGTCAATCCAGAAACGGGCTTGGTCGAAATTGTAGAATTGGAAGATCATCCTTTTTTCATTGGAGTACAATACCATCCGGAATACAAAAGTACCGTTGAAAACCCACATCCACTTTTTGTGAATTTTGTGGCAGCTGTGGTAAAAGCAAAGAAAAAGTAGTGATCAGTGATCAGTTTTTTAGTCGTCAGTTTAGTAATAAATGATTAAGTAGTAAATAATAAATAAGAACATTCCAGACTCGGCTTCATATCATTGAGATTGCTTCGTGCCTCGCAATGACTGGGCTAGGGTGAGGATAAAAAATTAAAATGGAAGAAAAAAAATTAGACCTCAATTCGATCATTGGATTCATATTGATTTTTGGAATCTTGATTTGGATAATGTATCAAAACAAGCCTTCAGAAGAGCAAATTGCGGCCGAAAAAGCCAAAAAAGAATTAGTTGCTAAAAAAGAAGCTCTAGCAAAAGCAGCAGTTGTTAATCCTAGTGCTGCTCCTATAGCAGCAGTAGCGGGTGATTCAGCTCAGTTGGCTCAAGCTCAAAAAACTTTGGGAGGTTTTGCCTATTCTGCAACACTGCCTTCTGCAAAAGATGGTTTTACTACTATCGAAAACGAAAAAGTTATTCTGAAAATCTCAAATAAAGGTGGTTTTATTGTTGAGGCTACTTTGAAAAACTTGGAGAAATTCCAAAAAGGTTCAGGGAAATTGGTAGAATTGATAAAAGATAATAATGCCAATTTGAACATTCAATTGCAAATGGCAGATAATCGTACTTTAAATACAAAAGACCTTTATTTCGAGCCAAGTTTGACAAAAATTGGGTCAGACCAAATTCTTTCGATGAAATTGAAGGCTGCTGCCAATGAATTTTTAGAATACAAATACATTTTGAAACCAAACGATTTTATGATTGGTTTTGATTTGCGTTCTCAAGGTTTGAATAAAGTGTTGAATACTGCTAAACCATTGGATTTAGAATGGAGTATGAAAACCTATCGTAACGAGAAAAGCATTTCGTACGAAAATCGATATACTGAGATTTATTTTGAATACGAAGAAGGGAAGATTGACTATGTTGGACTAGGAAATGATAAAGAAGAAAATCCTATACAAACCTCTTACGTAGCATTCAAACAGCACTTCTTTTCTACTGTTTTGTTGACAGACAAACCATTTGCAACTGCAAAATTGCATTCAAATGACTTGGTCAATGACGAAACAATTGATACGGTCTATACCAAACAATTTAAAGCGGATCTTCCTTTGGCATTTAGCAATGGCGAAATAGATTATAAAATGAATTGGTATTTTGGGCCTTCAGATTATAAAACCTTAAAAGGATATGATAAAAATCTTGAGAAAATAATTCCATTAGGTTGGGGGATTTTCGGATGGATTAATATGTTTATTTTCATTCCGTTATTTGGATTTTTGAGTACAACAGTTGGGCTGTCTTTAGGAATTGCCATTATCATATTTACTATTTTGATAAAAGTGGCAATGTCGCCGATTACTTTTAAATCGTTCCTATCACAAGCAAAGATGAAGGTTTTGCGTCCTGAGATTATGGAATTGGGTGAAAAATTCAAGAAAGATCCAATGAAGAAACAACAGGAAACGATGAAGTTGTATAACAAAGCAGGAGTAAATCCGATGGCGGGTTGTATTCCAGCATTGATCCAAATTCCGTTTATGTACGCTTCGTTTCAGTTTTTTCCATCGGCTTATGAATTGAGACAAAAAAGTTTCCTTTGGGCAGACGATTTATCTTCATTTGATGCTGTAGTTCAACTTCCGTTTCATATTCCATTGTACGGAGATCACATCAGTTTGTTTCCAGTTCTTGCGTCGATTGCGATTTTCTTCTATATGAAAATGACTTCGGGAGACCAACAAATGGCTGCTCCACAGCAAGAGGGAATGCCAGATATGGCCAAAATGATGAAGATTATGATCTACGTCTCTCCAATAATGATGTTGTTCTTCTTTAATAGTTATGGTGCTGGATTGAGTTTGTATAACTTTATTTCCAATTTGATTACCATAGGAATTATGATTGTCATCAAAAGATACTTCATCGATAGCGACAAAATTCACGCTCAAATTCAAGAAAACAAATTGAAAGAGCCGAAGAAACAAGGGAAATTCCAACGTAAACTGCAAGAAGTGATGGAACAAGCCGAAGCTGAAAAAGCAAAAAAGGCTAAGAAATAGTCATAAAAAAAATCCCGATATTTTCGGGATTTTTTTATGTAAAGTTCAGGATGAACCTGAATACTTATTTCTATATCTAGCATTACTGAACACTGAGCGCTAATTACTGAGCACTCAAAACTAGCTCTTCACTTCTTTGTTAAAGTAAACCAAGTAGTAATACATTTGTTTTTCTTCATCCCACCCTTTTTCTACAAATTTTTCCGCACTTTCTGGATTGATAAAATCCATTTTGATTTGAATTTGTGTGTCTAAGTTGATTACGTTTTTAATCGACTTTCGAGCATCTGAAACGGCTGCATTGGCAATCGGGAAAGTGGTTATGTCTTCGATACTGTATTTCTCGCCTTTATCTACTTTATAGTTTTTGAATTCAGGAATCAAATCAGGGTTATCCAAAACTTCATTCAAGAAATTAGTTTCTTCAAATTGATCATTTTTCGCAAAATAATTCACCGAACGATTCATAAACATCACTTCTTCCTTTTTGTCTTCGGCAGGAAAAACAACATCTTTTGCAAAACCTTGGCAAAATTTCAAGTATTTTTTGGTGATAAAATTTTCGTCTTCAAAAGCGTCAACCGAAAGAAAATGTTCTAACCAATAACGAGCATCATAACGGTTGCTATCGACTGTTAGGATTTTGTAACCTTCTTCTTTTTTATAATTGAAAATAAGACATCCTTTGTCGAGTTTGCTGAGGTTGATTCCGTGTTGTAAAATCATTTCCAGGTTGGATTCTTTTTCTTCAAACTGCAAGAAATCCGATTGCAATTCGCTTTTGAAAATTCCAATAGCATCTACCACATTATTGTCGATGTTGATATTGGTCAAATGCGCTACATAAACTTCCCCGTTTTTGATGTGTGGATGGTTGGATTGCTCAAATAAATGGTTGGTAATTTTTTTGGATACTTCGTGCAGACTTGCAGGGTTTTCGAATATTTCAGTAGCCAATTTATACATATCATTGTATTCCAAATCGACTTCGTGAGCAAATTGAAAGTAATTTTCTTCTTTTTCTCTAAAAGGTCTAAAGAAATATTCTTTGATTAAAGGAACAATTTCGTCTTTCAAATTAAACGGTTGTTCAGATAAAAAAATAGGCTCGTTGCGGCTTTTGTTTCCTACTCTGTGAATAGATAAAGTGTCGATATGGGTATTGAAAAGATTGATCATTAATTGTTTAAGGTTGTTTAAAAGTTTAAAATTGTTTAAGCGGTTTACAGTTTAAACATTTAAACTGTTTACGGGTTAGTGTGCGGAGATTGAGGATCTATAAATTTTGTTCCTCTAAAATCTTTTTTGTTTAGGTATGTAATGAAATTATGAATTTTAATGCTCAGTTTTTCGTATTCAATAACCAGATATTTTAATTGCTCTTCAGTGATATAGTCAATGTCATAAACTCTGTAAAGTTGAGAACGAGCTTCTCCTGCAGAACCTTTTGCGATAGATAAAAATTGTCGGAATTCAGCGTTCCCATTCCTTTCAAACCCTTCAGCTATGTTGTCCATAACTGATCCTGATGAGTCTTTTATTCGTGCGTTAAATCTATAATCTTTGGAGAGTTCAGTGTTTTTAGATATTAAAATTTTTTCTTTTGAAAGTCTTCGTGCGTCTTGCCAAATTTCTAAATCTTCGAATTTTGTTATTGTTGCCATCCAAACAGTTTTAAACTTTCAAACAATTTTAACCCTTTAATCTCTTTGATTAATTCCAGTTTTCTTCAAATCCGTAGTCTTCGAAGTTATCGTCTCCTTCGAACATATCGAGGTCTTCTTCGTCAAGATCGTCTTCGAATTCATTGTATTCATTTTCGTCTTCATCTGCGATGAAGTGTTTTTTCATCGCTTCGGCGGGCATTTCTCCAACAGAGAAAATAGTTTCAGGATAAATGTTTCCAGCAACAACTTCTTCGATAGAGGCCAATTCCACCAAGAAAGTCCACATGTTAATGAAATCGTAAACGTAAATAATCTTGGTATTTTCTTTATCCAAGATATCCGAAAGTTGATAATCGCTCATTGTTTTTTGTTCACCCGGAATATCTCCAGTATCAAACATTGGGATTTCATCTTCTTGATTCCAAGTGTCATCACAAGTGTAGAACGAAGCAACTTCCATTCCGTCAAAGCCGAAAGAATTGTAGATAGCATTGTGTAAATCCTCTAAAGTGTCTTCTTCAAGTATCGCAATGTCTCTAAAAATGTCTTCTTCGGTATCGAGAATTACTCTGAATTTGTAAACCATAATCTTTG
The DNA here is from genome assembly GCF_044348915.1 of Flavobacterium sp. Lineage (GTDB taxonomy): Bacteria > Bacteroidota > Bacteroidia > Flavobacteriales > Flavobacteriaceae > Flavobacterium. The sequence goes on from NZ_JBIKRX010000031.1 coordinate 25,989, forward strand.
TTTTTATTGAATGGTCAAAGGTAAAATTTAATTTTAGATTTTAGATTTTAGATTTCAGATTTGTTGATAAGATTTATGTGAAAAATAAAACGCGCTATTTGTTATCCAAAATAACATGCTCCCTTCGATAATTCTTTGGATTAGCCCTTTGTACGGCGAATCAAGATTTAAATTTAGGACAACAACAAAAGTAAAACTAATTGCAAAAATTATAAAACTAATCAAAGTATATTGTTTGCTATTTTTCCACTTTCTTGAATCAATAGCAATTAATAATATTGAAAATGGAACGATTAAGTATGTTACCATTCCCATTAAATTATGAATTATTTGAGATAAACTAGGATCAATAAATTTAGGATTGCATCCTACATCACAATTGTAAATTGCACAAATGATTGTTCCAAAACCATAACCTACCATAATACCCAAAAAACCAATTAATTTGGAGCTTGATTTTGGGATCATTTTTTGGGCAAGAAAAGAAAAAATAATAATTAAAATCCCACTAGGCAAATATCCAAAATATCGAATTACATCCGCGTTTGGAGCATCAACAGCATATAATTCGCTTATAAACTGGGATAAATGACTGTAATTAGGATTAAAAAAGCCTGCAATAATAGTAGTAATCACAAATAGTAGTACACTTAAAATTCCTGTCCAAAAAAGATATGTTTTTTGCATAATTAAACGTTCAATTTCTTAATCACTTTCGCAGGATTTCCAACCGCCAATGAATTATCGGGAATGTCTTTTGTAACCACAGAACCAGCACCAATCACGCACCCTTTTCCGATATTGATTCCCGGTAGAATAATTGAGTTACCTCCAATCCAGCAATCGTCTCCGATGGTTATGGGGAATGCATTTTCAACTGTTTTTCTGGATTCGGCATCCAAAGGATGATTTGCCGTATAAATTTGAACTCCAGGCGCAAAAAACACATTCGAACCAATGGTGACTTTCGCTCCATCGAGCACAACACAGTTTACATTGAAATATACATTATCTCCGCAAGAAATGTTGTATCCGTAGTCGCAGAAAAAAGGAGGTTCAATGTATAGATTCGTTCCAGCATTGGGAATTAATTCCTGAATTATTTCTCTGGCTTTTTTTGTGATTCTATATTCGATAACGTTTAATCGATGCAGTAGGTTTTTTGCTTTTCGTCGGTCTTTAACCAAGACTGCATCTCCAGCAAGATAAAACTGTCCGTCAATCATTTTCTCTTTTTCGGTTTTCATTGTTGCATTTAAGGAATTAGTGTCAAAAAAAGGAATTGTGTTTATTGCTTCGTTTCAATCTGCTAAAATCACCTTTTAGATTTATCTATTTTTTCGTGAATTTTAAGTGTTTCCTGCAAAGCTGCACTGCCATACCACATTGTTAGTTCTGCTTCAAGCAACTTAGATTGTACAGCTGGATCTGTGCTGACAAATTCTTGGGCTTCTTCGATAGTATTCGCATTAAAAATGTAAATGCCTCTATAATTTCTATCGTTTTTCATAAATGGGCCGGCAACCACTAGTTTGCCTTCTTTTGCCAATCGACCAATGTTGTTCATATGACCTTCGAATAATTTTTGGGTTTCTTCTTTTGTAGCAGTTGTGTTGCTTCCTGTTTTCAAAAGACAAAACACATATTTTTTCATTCCGCGTTCATCTGCATTTAGCGATTTAGCTAGTTTTTCGTCATAAACAGAACTTTTTTCTTGCGAAAAAACAGCCATATAAAAAGGCAAGAATACAACAACTGCCATTAAATTTTTCATTTCATATTTTTTTAGGTTAAAACAAATTTAGGTTTTTATAGAATTGCAACTTCCATTTTACGCTTATTTTTGAACCTCTGTGTTCATCTTGACAACTCATCCTCTAATTTCCGCAGTTCGGTAAGGATAAATTTCTATTATTTGGAAGTCGAAATACATTTGCTGCATCAAAATTGAATACTATGAAGACTTTTATAGCCAGTATGTTTTTCTTTTTTACCCTGGTTTCAATTGCACAAATGACGCTGTCAGGAAAAATAGTGGATTCGAAAAACAATCCAATTGCAAATGCGAATGTTTTTTTAGAAGGATCTTATGACGGAGCAACCTCAAATGCATTGGGGGAATTTAGTTTTTCTACATCTGCGGAGGGAAGTCAAATTTTGATGGTAAGTGCATTGGCTTTCGAAAACTGTAAAACAGCAGTTACGATTGGTCAAAATCAGTTTTTGATCATTGTTTTAAAACAGAGCTCCACAGAATTGAACGAGGTGATTATTACTGCTGGAACAATTGAAGCAGGTGATAAAGCCAGAGTTTCGGTATTGAAACCTTTAGATATTTTAACCACCGCAGGAAATCCTGGAGATATTGTATCGGCTTTGCAAACGTTGCCTGGCACTCAAGTTGTGGGTGAAAGCGGTAGACTTTTTGTTCGTGGCGGAGAAGCCAGTGAAACGCAGACATTTATTGATGGTATCAGAGTAGCTCAGCCGTACATTCAAACCACGAATAATGTACCTACAAGGAGTACGTTTTCTCCTTTGTTATTCAAAGGAACCACCTTTTCTACAGGAGGTTATTCAGCGGAATACGGTGAAGCACTTTCGAGTATTTTGGTGATGAATACGATTGATGTTCCCGATTTAGAGAAAACAGATATCGGACTAATGAGTGTGGGTTTAAGTGTCGGGAATACTCAAAAATGGGAAAAGAATTCACTTAGTGTTAATACGAGTTATCTCAATTTAGCGCCGTATCAAGCCTTGATGCCCGATAATATTAATTGGATAAAACCATTCGAATCCATTGGGGGCGAGACTGTGTTTAGACATAATTTCGAAAGAGGATTATTCAAAGTATATGCTTCTTACACCGCTGCAAAATTCGATGTAGCACAAGATGATATTAATTTCCCCAATCAGTTGAGAAATAGCAATAACAACACTAATTTTTACACCAATACTTCGTATAAGGGCAGGTTTGGAGATACTTGGAGGGTTTTTGCGGGCCTAAGTTATAGCTACAGCCATAATGAGGGAAAATTTGATGTTATTCATTACGATGCTGCCGAAAAAGCGATTCACTCTAAAATAAATTTCACAAAACCCATTTCAGATAGGATAAAAACTAGTTTTGGTGCTGATTACTTTTATACCAATTTCAGTCAAAAGGTGACCAATTTTGATACTGGATACAATTCTGAAATTGTTGCAGCTTATTTGGAGACCGATATTTTGTTTTCTAGAAATCTAGTAGCAAAGGTGGGACTGCGGTTTTCAAAAAATTATCTATTAAACGAGACTTCCATTGATCCAAGATTGGCTCTAGCTTATAAGGTTTCAAAAAACAAACAGTTTTCATTTGCTTATGGAGATTTTGAGCAAACTCCCAGAAAAGAATATTTGATATTTACAGATCAACTACAATCGGAGAAGGCACAGCATTATATTTTGAATTATGAGTACAGTAAGGATCGACAAATTTTCAGAGCGGAAGTGTATTTTAAAAATTATGATAATTTAGTGAAATATGATTCGAATATGCCTGCGTATAATAGCAATTATAGTAATAACGGAAGTGGATATGCAAAGGGCTTAGAGTTGTTTTGGCGCGACAGCAAAAACATCAAGAACCTAGAGTATTGGGTTTCGTATTCTTATATCGATTCAAAAAGAGATTATCAAAACTTTCCAAAAGAAGTTACACCCAACTTTGTTGCGGATCATACAATGTCTTTAGTTAGTAAGTATTGGATTCAGGATTGGCGTTCACAACTAGGTGCAACCTATACTTTTGCTTCGGGACGACCTTATAATGATCCTAATGCTAAAGATTTTATGAACGGGAAAACAAAGACCTATAATAATTTTAGTGTGAATTGGGCGTATTTGATTTCGCCTCAGAAAATATTGTTTTTTTCGGTAACGAATCTTTTTGGCTTCAACAATATTTTTGGATACAATTATGCGAACAAGCCGAATTCTATAGGGGTTTTCGAAAGGCAAGCTATTGTGCCAACCGCAGATCGATTTTTCTTTGTGGGTTATTTTTGGACGATCAGCAAGGATAAGAAAGTGAACCAGTTGGAGAATTTGTAGTTAGTCATTCCTTAAGAACCCACTTTTTGAGTTTTTAGATTTTTTACCAAAAATACATCTGCAAAAATAAGCAGTAAAAATTCGAGCCAAAGAACAATTTGCTCTTTGATTTGGTTGAATCGTAGTT
>NZ_JBIKRX010000052.1:0-21174 GCF_044348915.1 Flavobacterium sp.
AGATACAATAGAAGGTCAAATATGGGGACAATCTTCGATGTGTTAATGAAAAAGATGGTGAAATTTGAATAAATATCAATAAAATCAATAGATAACAAGGGTGCTCTAAGCGCCTATACCTATAAGTTTAATCTAAGTCCTTATCATTTGTAAGTTTTGTAATTATAAACTGTGAAATAATATCATTAAATGTGTTTTTTGCATTATATTATGATTAATAGTTTAGATAATTTTGTTGGATAAGTTATTTTTAAAAAAATAAACAAAATGAAAAAAATCATTCTATTATTTGTGGTTTTATATGCCAATTTAGCTTCAAGTCAAATAGTGTATAGTGATACTTTTAATCAAGGAGTCAATAATACCACTTATCCTTCGTCGGCTTACAGCACTAGTTTGGTAAATGAAAATTTGAGAATAGTTGGTAATGGAACAGCTGGTGCTTATGCAGCTATCAACTACGGCATCCATGATAATGGGATTTTGAAGGACATCAATATATCAGGAAACAATAAACTTTATATTAAAGTGAAGGGAACGGGTGGTGCTAGTTTGCGTATCGATTTGCAAGACCGATTGGGATATGTAACGAATCGAAATTCATCTTCAATTAGTTTAACCACAACCTATCAAGTTTTTGAGATTATTTACACTGGGAAATTTCAGGATGGAGGATATGGAGGCAGCCCTTGTACCAGTGCGGCTGCACCTTGCTCGGTTAACAATACTATGATTAAGAATTTAACTTTTTTGTAAATGATGCTGCAGGGAAGTATAATGGTACGATTGACATCGATTGGATTTCATTTGGGCAGCCTTTAGAGGTTACTGCACCTCCAATTTTTATACGTGCGAATCAAGTAGGCTATTTTAAAGGTAGAGATAAAGCGGTAAATTTAGTATCTGCTGCCTCTTTCGGACCACAAAATTACAAAGTATTCAATAGTAGTAATGTAGAAATTTTATCAGGGGTAGCACCATCAAGTGCAATTTGGTCTGATGCAAATCTAAATGTATCTAAAATCGATTTATCTTCTATTGATACAAATGGTACTTATACCGTTAAAACGGATCAATCTGACATAACGATAACAGTTGCCGACAATCCTCTTGAAGCATTGTCTGCGGCTTCTATACGATATTTTTATTATAACAGAGCTTCCTCTGCGATTACTGCTGTCAATGGTGGTGCTTGGTCAAGAAATTCTGGGACACCTGATACTGCTATAAAAGTGCATTCATCAGCGGCTACGCCAAATCGGCCAACAAATATAACTATTTCATCGCCCAAGGGTTGGTATGATGCAGGTGATTTAAATAAATACGTTGTAAATAGCGGCATTAGTACCTATACTTTGCTAGCCGCATTTGAAAATTATAAATCTTATTTTATAAGCAAGGATTTGAATATTCCAGAATCTACCAATAATTTACCTGATATTCTAGATGAAGCGATTTGGAATTTAGATTGGATGCTGACAATGCAAAATAAAATATCCGATGGTGGTGACGGATCTGTTTATCATAAATTGTCAGGATTAAATTTTGAGGGTATAGTGATGCCTGAAAATTATAATTTGGAGCGGTTTGTTATTGGAAGATCGACCTCGGCAGCATTAAATTTTGCTGCAGTTATGGCTGTCGCATCTAGAATTTTTTCAGATTATAATACACAGAAGCCAGGGTATAGTGCAGCTTTATTAGCAGCAGCTAAAGAAGCTTATACTTGGGCAAAAAACAACCCGACTATGTATTTCACTACTAATCCTAGTGGCGTTTCAACAGGTCAGTATGAAGATAATAATGTGAATGATGAGTTCCAATGGGCGGCAGTCGAACTATTTATTAGTTCTGGAGAAACCCAGTATAAAGATGATATAAATTATTTTTATCTTACAAATCAAGGTGTTCCAAGTTGGCAAAGTACAAGTACTTTGGGGATATTGTCAATTGCAAATAACCTAACGAACCCCAATGTTATTCAATTAAATACAGCTTCAGCAGTAAACAAGTTAACCTCAATAGCAAACACATTAAAGAGTAATATTGCCACTAATTTAGTCGAAACCGCTATGAATAATAATGATTATAATTGGGGTAGTAATGGTGCGGCAGCTAATCAGGTAGTTGTATTGCTAAGTGCTTACAAAGCTACAAATGACAGTTCTTATTTGACCGCAGCTTATAAGGCAATGGATTATTTGTTAGGCAGGAATGCAGTTGGAATTAGTTTTGTTACAGGATTTGGAGCAAGTTCCCCACTAAAACCGCATCACCGTATTTCTGAAGCCGATGGTATAGTATTGCCTGTCCCCGGGATGCTAGTTGGTGGGCCGCAGAACGCAAATAATCCAGACGGATGTGCGTATCCAAGCACATCTAAAGCCGGAAAATATTCAGATACTTGGTGTTCCTATTCAACCAATGAAGTTACAATCAATTGGAATGCGCCTTTGGCTTATGCCACAAATGCTTTGCAATTTTACCAAAATCAAACCTTATCAATTAATGATAATGAAACGACACAATTAACTAATTTAATCGTTTACCCAAATCCAACAAAAGATGAACTTCATATTGGAAGAAGTACTAAATTTAATGATGTTCTAACAGTAAATATATTTGATTTACATGGAAAAACAGTATTGAAAAACACAATTCCTAAAGAGGAATCTAAAATCTATATTCATTCCCTTTCTAACGGAGTTTATTTTTTAAAAGTGAGTTCAAATGAGAATTCAGAAACTATAAAAATTATAAAGGAATAGTTTCCATATTAAGCTAAGAGACGGCTTTCTATTCGGATATTTTTTTTGTTAACTTTGCCCTTATGAAGTTTCCAAAAAACCTATCTAGCAAACTTGAGTTTCGTCAGCAAAATAATGCCTTGCGTACATTGTCGTTACCGAATGAGTTAGTTGATTTTGCATCAAATGACTATATTGGATTTTCAAAAAATCAGTCGATATTCCAGCAAACGCATCAGTATTTGGTTGCAACCAATGGCACTCAAAATGGAGCCACTGGTTCCCGATTGCTATCTGGAAACCATAAAGTCTATCAAGAAGCAGAAACGTATATTGCCAAATTTCACCAAGCGGAATCAGCTTTGATATTCAATTCGGGTTATGATGCCAATGTAGGCTTCTTTAGTTCAGTCCCACAAAAAGGTGATTTGATTTTGTATGACGAGTTGTGTCACGCTTCCATTCGAGACGGAATCCAATTATCCAATGCCAAATCGTATAAATTCAAGCACAATGATTTTGAGGATTTGGAAAAACTCATTCAACGTTGTCAGACTGAGCTTACCGAAGTCTACATTGTAACAGAAACCGTTTTTTCAATGGATGGCGATTGTCCTAATATGGAAGAATTGGTGGCTTTTTCCGAAAAACACAAATGTTATTTAGTGGTTGATGAAGCACACGCCTTGGGTGTTTTTGGTCAATCTGGTGAAGGATTGGTTCAAATGCTAGGTTTGCAAGAACAAGTTTTTGCCCGAATAATGACTTTTGGCAAAGGATTGGGTTGTCACGGCGCAGCGATTGTAGGTAGTCAGGAGTTGAAAGGTTATTTAGTGAATTTCGCCAGAAGTTTTATTTATACCACAGGGCTTTCTCCGCATTCCGTTGCCACGATTTTAGTTGCTTATCAGCATCTAGTAACAGAAAAGCAATCGATTGAAAAACTGCGTCAAAACATCATTCATTTCAATCAAGAAAAGAATCTCTTGGGATTGAAACCAATGTTTGTTCGAAGTAAATCAGCCATTCAGAGTGCAATTATCCCTGGAAACCAAAAGGTAAAATCCATTGCGAGTCAACTTCAAGAAAAAGGATTTGATGTAAAAGCTATTTTATCGCCAACCGTTCCTGAAGGACAGGAAAGACTTCGGTTTTGCTTACATAGTTACAATTCGCAAGAAGAAATCTCGGAAGTGTTAAGTTTGTTGAGTACTTTTGTTTTTTTGGTTCAATGATTTTTTATTTTCGATATGGGTTTCTTGATGTTTCAATTTTGTCGAAGGACATTGTTGTGTTGATAGAACACGGATGACACGGATTTAACCGATTTGCACAGATTTTTTCATTAAAAATATAAATAAACACAAATTAATTATGGCTGAATTTTTACACAAAAAGTTAAGTGATTCTATTTTGAAAGCTAATTATGAAGTTTATAATGAATTAGGTTATGGTTTTCTTGAAAAGGTATATCAAAACGCAATGTATTTTGAGCTAAAATCCCAAGGTTTTAAAGTGGAAGCGCAGAAACTAATAAAAGTGTATTATAAAAGTCAATTAGTTGGGGACTATTTTGCCGATTTATTGGTAGAGGATTCTATTATTCTTGAGCTTAAAGCTTGTGAATGTCTAATGGATGAGCATCAAGCACAACTTTTGAATTATCTAAAAGCGACTGATGTTGAAATAGGATTATTGTTAAATTTTGGATCTACACCTGAGTTCAAAAGATTCATTTATAAAAACGACAGAAAGAAACTAAAATAAATTTTAAAAATCAGTGACAATCTGTTAAATCTGTGTCATCTGTGTGCCATAAATCTATGAAACTATTCATTACAGGAATATCAACCGACGTAGGCAAAACCATTGCCTCATCCATCATTGTAGAATCGCTCCAAGCCGATTATTGGAAACCCATTCAAGCGGGTGATTTGGATAATTCCGACAGCCATAAAATCAAGAGTTATATTTCTAACAAAAAAACTTTTGTTCACGAAAACAGCTATAAACTCAACACGCCAGCCAGTCCGCATTATGCCGCTGAAGTAGATGGAATTTCGATTGATTTAAAGAAAATAAAAGAACCACAAACCAAAAACCACCTCGTTATTGAAGGCGCAGGCGGTCTTTTGGTGCCATTAAATGACACCGATTGCGTTATCGATTTAATCCAAGCCGATTACAAAGTTATTGTAGTTTCCAGACATTATTTGGGAAGTATCAACCACACTTTGCTAACTATCGAAGCTTTAAAAAACAGGAAATTGAACATCGCCGGTATCATTTTTAGTGGAGCTGAAAATAAAGGGACAGAATCGATTATTCTGAGTAAAACTGGAATTCAATGTGTTGGACGAATCGACCAAGAACCCTATTTTGATCAGAACGTCATCAAAGAATACGCCGATTTGTTTCGAGAAAATTTGATGAAACTGCAATAGTAATAGCAATGGCAAAGGCAATTTCAATGACAATTTCAATTTGAAAAACCAATATCAAAAAACTTGGCGACCTTGCGTCTTCGCGGTAAAACTATAACTTGAAATCTAATGAACCTATCCGAAAGAGACCAAAAACACCTTTGGCATCCGTATACACAACATAAAACAGCATCGCCTGCTATAGTCATAAAAAGAGGAGAAGGTGCTTTGCTTTGGGACGAAAACAATAAAGAATACATCGATGCGATCGCCTCTTGGTGGGTGAATCCGTTTGGACATTCTAATCGATTTATTGCCAATGCGATTTACAAACAATTGACGACACTCGAGCACGTGCTTTTTGGTGGATTTACACACGAACCTGCAATAGTATTGGGCGAGAAGCTAATGGAAATTTTGCCCAAAAATCAACAAAAGTTATTTTTTTCAGACAATGGTTCGACTGCTGTCGAGATTGCAATTAAGGTAGCTTTGCAATATTTTTTTAATAAGGGCGAAAAGAAAACGACAATAATCGCTTTCGAAAATGCCTTTCACGGAGACACTTTTGCGGCAATGGCTGCCAGTGGAATTTCCTTTTTTACAGAAGCTTTTCAGGGAATGTTAATAGAGGTCATACGAATTCCGGTTCCAACAAAGGGAAACGAACAAGTTAGTTTTGACGCTTTGGCGAAAGCCATAAAAAGCAAAAATTGTGCTGGATTTATCTTTGAGCCCTTGGTGCAAGGTGCTGCGGGAATGGTAATGTATGAGCCTGAAGCTTTGGATAACTTAGTTCGTATTTGTAAAGAAAACAAAGTGTTGACGATTGCCGATGAGGTGATGACTGGCTTTGGAAAAACGGGAAAGAATTTTGCTTGCGATTACCTAACAGAGCAGCCCGATATGATGTGTTTGTCGAAAGCCTTGACAGGCGGGACCATTCCAATGGCGATTACTACTTTTACTCAAGACATTTTCGATGCTTTTTATGACGAAGACATCAATAAAGCATTGTTTCACGGTCATACTTTTACAGGGAATCCAACAGGTTGTGCTGCGGCTTTGGCAAGTTTGCATTTACTTCAAACTCAAGAAATGCAAGACAATTTGATTCGTGTAAATCAAAGACATTTAGCCTTTCAAAAACAGATAAAAAACCATCCAAAAGTGACCACAACACGGGTGCTAGGTGTGATTTTTGCTTTAGAAATACAAACCGAAAGTGCCGCCAGTTATTATGGGAGTTTGCGTAATAAACTGTACAATTTTTTTATTGAAAATGGAATAATCATAAGACCAGTTGGAAATATTGTTTACATTTTGCCACCTTATGTGATTACCGACGAACAATTGCAAAAAGTATATAAAGTGGTCGAAAAAGCATTGGAAATAGTTTAATGTTGGGCCACAGATTCTGCGGATGAAACGGATTCACACAGATGAAATATTAAAAATAAGTGATAATCTGTTCAAGTCTTTGCTATGAATTCACAAAAGAATAAAAATCCATTTTTTATCTGTTTAAATCCGTGTCATCCGTGTGCCATTTTTGCAAAAAACTTTACGACCTTTGCACCAAAATAAAAAGTCTTGTCAAAAATTATCTCCATAACATCAATTGCTTCTATTTCTCCGTTGGGTAATAAATCAAAAACGATTTGGGAAAATTATAAAAACCCTAAACACTGTTTTACGACTCAGTTTTTAGACCGTAAAAACACTTTCGTTGCCAAACTTGACGAGGATTCAAATTCAATAATCGAGGAATTAAAACACTCGGATAGTAAATACAAATTCTTGGACAAATCAGTTTTGTATGCGATGATGGCTTCACGCAAAGCCATCGAAAATGCAGCTTGGACTTCAAACGACATTTTCGGAATCAACATAGGTTCTTCCCGTGGCGCGACAGATTTATTTGAAAAACATTATCAAGAATATTTGGAAACAGGCAAAGCACAAACTTTAGCTTCACCAACGACCACTTTAGGAAATATTTCCTCTTGGGTCGCCCACGATTTACAAACTTCAGGTCCCGAAATTTCTCATTCTATTACCTGTTCAACTGCTTTGCACGCTATGTTAAATGGTGTGGCTTGGCTTAGAGCTGGAATGACGGATAAATTTTTAGTTGGTGGTAGTGAAGCGCCATTGACGGATTTTACCATTGGACAAATGCGTGCTTTGAAAATTTATTCGAATATAGATGAACGTCAGCCTGAGCTTGCCGAATGGCCTAATCGAGCATTAGATTTTGAAAAAAAGCAAAACACAATGATTCTTGGCGAAGGTGCAGCGGTTTGTTGTTTGGAAATGGGACGAAAAGAAAAGGCGCTGGCTTTTGTGGAAGGCATTGGTTACGCGACCGAAATTTTGGAACACAACATCTCCATTTCAGCCGAAGCGACTTGTTTTCAGAAATCGATGAAAATGGCTTTAGAAAATACAGATTTGTCCGAAGTGGATGCGATTGTTATGCACGCTCCGGGAACCAAAGCTGGTGATTTAACGGAATACAAAGCGATTCAAAAAGTTTTTGGGACCGATTTGCCGATGCTAACTACCAATAAATGGAAAATTGGACACACTTTTGGCGCTTCGGCAATGTTGAGTATTGAACTAGGGATTTTGATGATGCAACATCAAGAATTTATAGGTGTTCCATTTGCAAAAGCTCAAAAACCCAGAAAACAAATCCGTAAAGTGCTTGTAAATTCAGTAGGTTTTGGCGGAAATGCGGTGAGTGTTTTGTTGGGAATTTAACCACGAAGGTCACAAAGAAGGCACAAAGGTCACAGTTTTTTAGCCACAGATTCGGCAGATTTTTACAGGTTTCGAAGCTTAATTGCGACTGAATACTCAAAAACTGATCACTGACCACTCATTTCTAATTCCTTCACTTTATCGTAAACTAAATTGCTTTCAAAACCTCGGCGAAGCATATAATCGCAGAATTTTTTTCGTTTTTTTAATAGGCTATTTTCTCTGATAGATTCCCAATGTCTTTCAGATAAAGTATGAAATGTCTCCAAATATTCTTCAGGAGTGATTTCTTTGAGAGCAGTATTGATGAGGGTTTGTGATATGTTTCTGAACTTCAATTCGTTGGTGATCCTAATTTTTCCCCAATGTTTAATGCGGTGTTTCCCTCTGGCAAAACTGCAGGCAAAACGTTCTTCGTTGATAAAATTTTCGCCGATGAGATGAACCATTATTTGATCAATTTCGTTTGAATCCATTTTCATCGAACGCAATTTAGCAACCACTTCCTCGTGACAACGTTCTTGATAGGCACAAAAAAATTCAATCTTTTGTACAGCTTCTTTTATGGAGAAAACATCTTTCATAGGCAATTAATAAAAACGTAACAACAATTCTAAATTTAGAATTTAGCAAAATTAACTTATATAATTAGATTAGCCATTGTATTTATAATCATTAGATTAGAGTTATTTAACAGATAAGAGTGTATTTCGTCGATTATTTTTTATGTTTTGAACAACTAGTTATTACTTTGATATATCTTTGTATCTCATTTACAGACATATATACTCATGATGATAGTGTAGCCAAAAACTTTTTGAGTAGTATAATAATTAAATATTTTTTTATAGTCAAAACTTAATAAACCCTAATTTTTTATGTTGAATTTATTGAATAGTAAAATTGTGGGATATGGGAAAAAACTACTTGATTATCATTTTTATATTTTTAAATTCACTCCATAATTACGGGCAGTGTTCACCTGACATTACCCAGCCTAACCCTAATAGTTTAACTTTACCCACAATTACAGGTCAATGTTCTGCCACTGTAACCGCTCCCACAGCCACCGATTTATGCGCTGGAACAATTACAGGAACTACATCAAGTCCGTTATCGTATAACACCCAAGGAACTTATACGATCGTTTGGACTTTCGATGATGGCAGCGGAAATACTTCAACTCAAAATCAAACGGTTATTGTAGATGATACTATAGCTCCAATTGCAGATTTAGCTTCTTTGCCAACGATAACCGGTCAATGTTCAGCCACAGTAACCGCTCCCACAGCCACCGATTTATGCGCAGGAACTATTACAGGAACCACATCAAGCCCATTGTCTTATAATACCCAAGGAACTTATACGATCGTTTGGAATTTCGATGATGGCAATGGAAATACTTCAACTCAAAATCAAACGGTTATTGTAGATGATACTATAGCTCCAATTGCAGATTTAGCTTCTTTGCCAACAATAACGGGTCAATGTTCTGCCACTGTAACCGCTCCAAAAGCCACGGATACTTGCGCAGGAACTATAACAGGAACCACATCAAGCCCATTATCGTACAACACCCAAGGAACCTATACAATCATTTGGACTTTCGATGATGGCAATGGAAATACTTCAACTCAAAATCAAACTGTTATTGTAGAAGATACCGTTGCGCCAATTCCAGATGTAGCTTCTTTACCAACGATAACCGGTCAATGTTCAGCCACAGTATCCGCTCCCACAGCCACCGATACTTGCGCAGGAACTATTACAGGAACCATATCAAGCCCATTGTTCTATAACACCCAAGGAACCTATGCGATCATTTGGACTTTCGATGATGGCAACGGAAATACCACAACTCAAAATCAAACTGTTATTGTAGATGATACGATTAATCCAAGCATCACAGCACCATCAAATGTTGCAGCTACCACAAATACGGCTTGTACAGCAACAGGAGTTGTTCTTGGAACACCCACAACAGCAGACAATTGTTCAGTAGCTTCAGTGACCAACAATGCACCAACCACCTTTCCTTTGGGAAGTACAACCGTTACTTGGACCGTAACCGATGGTTCAGGAAATAGTACCACAGCCACCCAAACGGTAAACGTAACTGACAATGTAAAACCTACCATCACAGCACCATCAAATGTTGCAGCTACCACAAATTCGGCTTGTACAGCAACAGGAGTTGTTCTTGGAACACCAACAACAGCAGACAATTGTTCGGTAGCTTCAGTGACCAACAATGCACCTTCTTCTTTTCCAATAGGAACAACAACAATTATCTGGAGAGTTGAGGATGCAGCAAGCAATTTTGAAACAGCAACTCAAACCGTAACGGTAACGGACAATATCAAACCTACCATTACCGCACCAATGGCAACTTCAGGCACAACAAATGTTGCTTGTACGTCGACCAATGTAACATTGGGTTCTCCAGTAGTTGCAGATAATTGTACAGTAACACCAAGTTTGGTTGTGACCAATAATGTACCTTCTTCTTTTCCAATAGGAACAACAACAGTTACCTGGAGAGTTGAGGATGCAGCAGGCAATTTTGAAACAGCAACCCAAACAATTACAGTAACCGATACAACAGCGCCAACTTTCACTTTATCACCAGCCAATCTGACGATTTCTTGTTCGGCTAGTATTTTACCAGTCGACACCAACGGTCCTGCAACAGCCACCGATAATTGTGCAACCCCAACTATAAATTATACCGATTCGGTAGTGAATGGCATTGGAAACAACAAAGTCATCACTCGAACTTGGACCGCTACTGATGCCAATTCGAATACGTCAACATATAGTCAAACCATTACAGTAACCGATACAACAGCGCCAACTTTCACCACATCACCAGCTAATCTGACGATTTCTTGTTCGGCTAGTATTTTACCAGCAGCTACCAATGGTCCCGCAACAGCTACGGATAATTGTTCAACCCCAACTATAAATTACACTGATTCGGTAGTGAATGGCATTGGAAACAACAAAGTCATCACCCGAACTTGGACAGCTACCGATGTCAATTCGAATACGTCAACATATAGTCAAACCATTACAGTAACCGATACAACAGCTCCAACTTTCACCACATCACCAGCGAGTTTGACAATATCTTGTTCGGCTAGTATTTTACCAGCAGCTACTAATGGACCAGCTACTGCTAACGATAATTGTGCAACCCCAACCATAAATTATACCGATTCGGTAGTGAATGGCATTGGAAACAACAAAGTCATCACCCGAACTTGGACAGCTACCGATGTCAATTCGGATACCGCAACTTATAGTCAAACCATTACAGTAACCGATACAACAGCTCCAACTTTCACCACATCACCAGCGAGTTTGACAATATCTTGTTCGGCTAGTATTTTACCAGCAGCTACTAATGGACCAGCTACTGCTAACGATAATTGTGCAACCCCAACCATAAATTATACCGATTCGGTAGTGAATGGCATTGGAAACAACAAAGTCATCACCCGAACTTGGACAGCTACCGATGTCAATTCGAATACCGCAACTTATAGTCAAACCATTACAGTAACCGATACAACAGCTCCAACTTTCACCACATCACCAGCGAGTTTGACAATATCTTGTTCGGCTAGTATTTTACCAGCAGCTACCAATGGACCAGCTACTGCTACCGATAATTGTGCAACCCCAACCATAAATTACACTGATTCGGTAGTGAATGGCATTGGAAACAACAAAGTCATCACCCGAACTTGGACAGCTACCGATGTCAATTCGAATACAGCAACTTATAATCAAACTATTACAGTAACCGATACAACAGCGCCAACTTTCACCACATCACCAGCGAGTTTGACAATATCTTGTTCGGCTAGTATTTTACCAGCAGCTACTAATGGACCAGCTACTGCTACCGATAATTGTGCAACCCCAACCATAAATTATACCGATTCGGTAGTGAATGGCATTGGAAACAACAAAGTCATCACTCGAACTTGGACAGCCACCGATTCCAATTCGAATACAGCAACTTATAGTCAAACCATTACAGTAACCGATACAACAGCGCCAACTTTCACCACATCACCAGCCAATCTGACGATTTCTTGTTCGGCTAGTATTTTACCAGCAGCTACTAATGGACCAGCTACTGCTACCGATAATTGTGCAACCCCAACTATAAATTACACTGATTCGGTAGTGAATGGTATTGGAAACAACAAAGTCATCACCCGAACTTGGACCGCTACAGATGTCAATTCGAATACGTCAACATATAGTCAAACCATTACAGTAACCGATACAACAGCGCCAACTTTCACCACATCACCAGCCAATCTGACGATTTCTTGTTCCGACAGCAGTTTACCAGCCGACACCAATGGTCCCGCCACAGCCAGTGATAATTGTGCAACACCAACAGTAAATTATTCAGATTCGGTAGTAAATGGAACAGGAAATAACAAAGTCATCACCCGAACTTGGACCACCACTGATGACAATTCGAATACAACAACTTACAGTCAAACCATTACAGTAACCGATACAACAGCTCCAACAATTTCTTGTCCAGCAACAATTACTGCAAACACAAGTAACGATGGAACAGGAAATTGTACCACTATAGTTTCATTAGGTACACCTACAGTTTTAGACAATTGTGCTACAGTTGCTAATATAATTATTACGGCTAAAGTAGGTGGCGTTACTATAAATCCAACGACTTATTTATTTGGAATTGGAACCACAACAGTTGTATGGACAGCAACAGACCAAAATGGGAATGTGTCTTTGCCTTGCAATCAAATAGTTACGATAACCGATAACGAAAAGCCTTTAGTCACAGCCCCAAATACAATAGCACTACAATGCCTTGGAGAACTACCTTTGGCAGCAACAACCATTTCTGCATTTAACTCTCTAGCGGGGGCATCAGCAACTGATAATTGTACAGCTACATCGGGTCTTACAGTCTCATCTTCAACAATTATAACAACTCCCGGAAATTGTAATGGAGTTATTACAAGAACGTACATCATTACGGATGCCAATAGTAATTCCCAAAGTGTAAATCATGTTTTTACAATCAACGATACTACAAAACCAATAGTTGTCGCTCCAACAACTGTCGATTTGGAATGTTCAGGAGATCTTCCTGCTGCAGTAACTACCATAGCTGCTTTCAACACTTTACTTGGAGCAGCGGCTTCCGATAATTGTACTCCAACAGTTAATCTTATAGTAACATCAACAACAGGAGCCTTGGTTGGAGACGCATACTCAGGGTCAATAACGAGAACCTATACGATAACCGATAATTGCGGAAATAAAACGAATGTAAATCAATTATTTACAATTTCAGATGATACAAATCCAATAGCAAAATGTAAAAATGTATCAGTGACATTAAATACTTCTGGGTTTGCAACCATTACTGTAAATCAGATTGACAATGGTTCAACCGATAATTGTGGTATTTTTTCTATCGAAGCTTCAAGATTAGTGTTTAACTGTGGAAATATTGGAAACAATACGGTCGTTTTGACTGTGAAAGATAATAATGGGAACACCAATTCGTGTAATGCTACAGTTATTGTTATCGATCCTGCAGCTACGGCTACAGTGAGTATTTTAGCTGCTCCTTCAACTCCAATATGCCAAGGCAGTAGTATTACTTTTTCGGCTACAACGGCAAATGCAGGAATCAATCCGCATTTTCAATGGTATAAAAATGGAGTACCCGTAGGTACAGATAGCACGACATACACCGATACTTCTTTGACCAATGGTGAAACAATTTATGTAACTCTTAGTTCAGGTCCTTGTAATTCATTTAAAACCAGCAATACGATTACGGCTACTGTAAATCCGCTACCAACAGTAACTGCGCCCACTAAAATATGTGTAACTGCAACGGCTAATCTGTCACCTACAACTGGAGGAACTTGGACCAGTAGTAATACAGTAATTGCAACGGTAACCAATGGGGGTGTAATAACAGCAAAAGCTCCTGGCACGGTTACCTTTACTTATACCAATTCAAGTACGGGTTGTAGCAAAACAACTTCAGTGGTAACCGTTTATGCTTTACCAGTAGTTACAGCACCTGCTGAACTTTGTATCAATGCTACTAAAGTTTTGTCGCCAACATCAGGTGGGGTTTGGACTTCTAGTAATCCATCGGTGGCCACTGTCAATAATGCGGGAGTAATTACAGGAGTTTCAGTTGGGAATGCTAGTTTTACTTTTATGAATACTGTATCAGGATGTAGTAGCACCACACCTTCGGTTACTATAAAAGCACTTCCAGTAATTGTTTCAGCCACGGCGACTCCTGCAACAGTTTGTAGTGGTGATCAAAGTAGTTTGGATGTTATTGCACAAGGAGCGGCAAGTACGGCGACAACAATTGTTAATTATAATTTTAATTCTGGAACTTCTTATGCGAATTTAGTTTCTAATGCAGTTACAGGAATTACTAGTGTAATTTCAAGCACCAATCTTTCATTTAACACTAATAATACTGGTGTTGCCACTACTCCGGCAGCTTTTACAAATAACGCTACTGCTGGTGATTATCTTATTGCAGACAGAAAAAACCGATCTTGGGTATTTACATTAGGAGGCACCGATTTACCAAATTACACCTCTTTTAATATCTATTTTCAAGCACAGAGGCAAAATTCTGGGACTACAGGGACAAAAAGAATAGAGGTTTTATTTCGGAAAAATGGAGGTGCTTCAGTATCCGCTGGCACTGTTGTTCAAATGACTAATGGTAATTGGATGGTAGCCTCATTTACATTGCCATCAGGTGCCAGTAACCCTAATAGTTTAGAAATCACTTTAAATATCAGTGGGAATGGATCTGATAATAATGATATCCGTATCGATAATTTCCAAGTGCAAGGTATTAAGTCAGGGACAACTTATTTATATTCTTGGACAGCATCTCCAGCTGCAACGGCAGGGCTTCCAGCCAATGCAGGAGTACCATCGGCTACGAATAAAAACATTCCGGTTTCGCCGACAGTGACTACCAATTATACTGCGATTGTGACCAATAGTGATGGATGTCAAGCTACTAAAATTGTTCGAGTTAATGTATATCCTGATCCTCAATTAAAAATCACGGCCGATTATTGCTATGGCCCCAATCAAGTAAGGTTATTGGCTAGTGCTACAGGACCAATTGGAAATTTTGTTTGGAGTACGGGAGAAACAGGAAGCTCTATATTAGTAGATACAGCCCAAATTGTCGAAGTGGTGGGCACAACGCCCAACGGTTGTACTTATGTGGCCACGTTGAGTGTTGCCCAAGAATTGGTTACCAATGGTGATTTTACTAATTTCAATCCATCAGCACCAAGTTTTACTACAGAATACAGACAACATCAAGCGTTTTATTTAACGGGTGATGCTACTTCTGGATTATGGCCCGAAGGAGATTATGCGGTCAATACTAGTGCTTTTAGCCCCTCGAATGGTGTGGGGTATCATCCCAATTTTCACGGACAAGATCATACCAATAATTCCGTTGGTCCTAGAAATTTCTTGATGGTAAACGGAAGTACCACAACTATTCCTGATCCTCCAGGGCCCGATAGACAAAGAATTATTTGGCAACAAACCGTAACCGTAACCCCTAATACCGATTATTATTTTAGCGCTTATGCTATGAATTTGAATCCTGTTTCTCCTGCAAGATTACAATTTGAAGTAAATGGTGTTTTAGTAGGATCTATTGCCGATTTAACCACAGCGCCTAAACCCACAACTGAAGCAGAAGTCAATTTAAGTAACTGGATACGATTTTATAGTACGCCCACTTGGAATTCAGGTAGTGCCACAACAGCTGTGATTAGAATTAGAAATTTAAATACTATTGCAGGTGGAAATGATTTTGCTTTAGATGATATTTCTTTCGGAACACTTTCTCCTTTCCTTATCTTGTCATCAGGACCAGGTACTGATACGCAAACGCTTTGTAAAGACACCCCACTTACAGAAATTACCTATTCTGTGGGTAGCGGTAATACAGCGCCTAATGTAACAGGCTTGCCTGCGGGTGTAACTTCTTCGTTTAACGGATATACACTAAAATTTGTGGGAACACCTACTGTAGGCCCAGGGACTTACCCATATACCATCGTTACAACAGGAACTTGCGGAAATCTAACAGCTCATGGCTCGATAACGGTTAATCCAGCAGCAACAGTCAATGCTGGAAGTGATATCACAACTTGTTCCTCAACACCAACAGTGACTATGGCAGCTTCAATCGGAGGCAGTGCCACCGGTGGAACTTGGAGTGGTGGTTCAGGTAGTTTTAACAACAATTCCATAAATGCTATTTATACATTAGGTGCGTCTGATTCGGGAACGATCACATTGACCTATACTACTAATGACCCAGACGGTGCAGGTCCATGTCCGGCTGTTTCTGATACGGTAAATATTATCATTACACCCATATTTGTTGCCGATGCAGGTAATGTAACTACCACTGCAAATTGTGCTGATACTACAGTAAATTTAGCTGCCAACGGAACAGTAGGACTTTGGACAGTGACTTCAGGACAAGATGCAGGCTCCTTTAGTTTTTCCAATACAACAAGTCCTACATCAACATTTACTGGCGAAAGTGGACAAACCTATACTTTGACTTGGACCATAAAAAATGCTTCTCCTTGTCCCGATACATCAGACACGGTCACTTTTACTATTGCAAATTGTTTGAATATCTATTTTGATGGGGTAGATGACAATGTAAATTTTGGGAATAATTTTAATGCTACTGCCGCTTTTAGTTTTGAAATTTGGGTGAAACCCAATAGTATAAATGGTTTTTCTAAGTCAATATTTTCCAAACAAGATGCCAATAACAAAACAACGGGATATGATTTAAGAATAGAAAGCAATAGCATTTCTTTTTATGTAAATAACACAAAAGTAGTAACTCGTTCTGGAATTACTATCGATAGATGGTATCATGTTGTGGTGACCTTTGATGGAAGTAACTACAAATTATATTATGACGGCATCGAGATGGATTCGAAAACAGGTCCAAGCCCGACGACAAATAATTCGAATTTTTTAGTGGGAGCTTTATATAAATCGGGAAGTAAACCTGTAAATTATTTTAATGGTTCACTAGACGAATTGCGTATTTGGAAAGTTTGTTTGACAAAAGAACAAATTCGACAAATGATGAATCAAGAAATTGTGATGAATGCAACTGCAGTTTATGGCGCAATTGTTCCACTTCAAATAAATGGATTGACTTGGAGTAATTTGGCAGGATATTATCAAATGAATCAAAACACACCCGATGTTGTAGCAGGAACATTAAATGAAACCGGTTTTGTGTCAGGAAGATTACTCAACATGACACTTTCCCAAGCTGAGACAGCACCTTTGCCTTACACCACAGGAGTCCACAATCAAGAATGGACTACTGACAATACTTGGACACAACATCAAGTTTGGGATTGTCCAAATAGTCTAGGGGTTAATGGTGATCCAATTGAATGGAATATTGTAAAAAGCACACATAACATTCTATCGGGAAATAAAAACATTACTTTATTGGGATTAATTGTGGATTCTGGAAAAATAACTGTGGCCGATTCTTCTCAAGCATTAGACGAAAAAAATAACGGAATCGGATTGTGGATTACCCATTATTTAAAATTAAATGGAGTAATAGATCTGGTTGGCGAATCTCAATTGGTTCAAAAACAATACACCCCTTCACAATCGAGCGAAAGTATTTTAGACGAAACCAGTACAGGATATATAGAGCGCGATCAACAAGGAAAAAGAAACAGTTTCAATTACAATTATTGGTCATCACCAGTAAGTATTCAAGGAGGGGCCAATAATGCTCCCTATTCAATCGAAGCGGTTTTAAAGGACGGAACAATTTCATCAACACCTAAAACCATATCTTTTGGTAGTGGTGCTTACTTTGCCGATAGTGCTATTTCTAATCCAATAAAAATAAGTAATCGCTGGATTTGGACTTACAATTCCATTATTGTCGGAGGAGACGAATTGTCCAATTATTACCAATGGAACAATGTGGCTCAAACGGGCTTGTTACGAGTTGGCGAAGGCTATACAATGAAAGGGACAGGTGGAACAGCTCCTATTACTACAACTCAAAATTATGTCTTTGTAGGGAAGCCCAATAATGGTACTATTTCGCTAAATTTAAATAAAGACAGCAGTTATTTAGTAGGAAATCCGTATTCATCAGCATTGGATGCCAATGAATTTATTAAAGATAATTTAGCAACTCGAAATGCTCAGGGCAAAAATGTTTTTAATGGAGCACTCTATTTTTGGGATCATTTTGCCAATTCAAACAATCATTTGCTGGCCGAATATCAAGGAGGCTATGCTACTTATAGTTTAATTGGTGGTGTAGTAGGAATAAATGATAGCGAATTAACACTTAACGACGGATCTAATGGCAGCAACAGACCCAAACAATTTATCCCAATAGGCCAAGGGTTTTTTGTAGATTCCTATTTAGATCCAGCCGTTTCGGGGACTGGAATCCCTACATCTGTAGATGGAGGTACTTTGATTTTCAAAAACAGCCAGAGAACTTTTGTTAGAGAAAATGCAGTGAGCTCTGTCTTTATGAAAAAGAAAGAAACAGCAAAAACAACCCTTGAAACTATAGCAAAAATCAGATTAGGTTTCGACTCTGCCCTAGGCGCACACCGACAATTATTGGTAGGAGCCGACCCGAATACTACCGATGGTTTCGATATAGGATACGATGCGCCTATGTATGATAGCAACGAAAATGATATGTTTTGGAATTTAAACAACAGTCAATTTGTGATTCAAGGAGTGCCAGATTTCAATGCTAATCGAATTATTCCTCTAGGGCTTGCTGTAGCAAATGAAGGAGAAATAACCATAAAACTGGATGAATTAGAAAACGTTTCAACAAACACCGAAATCTACTTATTCGATAGTCAAACTACTCAATATCATGACCTTAAAAACAAGGATTACAAAACCGTTTTAGCTGTTGGCAAATACGATAATCGCTTTTCATTGCGATTTACAAACCAAACCTTGGGAGTAGAGGAAGTAGAGGAGGTAAACGATGGTATAATTGCCTTATATTCCAATAATTATAATACCCTAATTATCCGAAACAATCTAATTGACACCACGGTAAATCTAGTGACTCTTTTCAATTTAGCAGGACAAAAAATCAGCCATTGGGATGTGAAAGGACGTGAACAAAAATCAATACAAATACCGATTAAAAATTTACCTTCAGAAATTTATATTGTAAAAATAAATACCACCAAAGGCGAGTTCAGCAAAAAAATTATCGTCAAATAACGCACTTTGTTGCTGGGATTAGTATCAAATAGATTTGATCCTTTTATTTACTATTAGTATTTATTTTAACCTTTAATCTGGCGAACTATAGAACCGTTTCTCTACTGATTATTTGGTAACAAGAGACAAATACTTGTAACTTCTTCACATTACACAGAATGTAAATAAAGTCTAAAATATAAATTCTTCTCTATAATATTTTTTGCTTTATAAAGCTATTTAGTTGTAAAATAGTTTTATAACGACTTAATAAGCAATTAAACGAATAATTTTGGAAATGGTTTATTTGTTGAATATCTTAGCAAAACTGTGGATTGTCTATTTTTTTTTAAACCTTTCTATAAGGGTAAAGCAATCATAAGTACCCCAAAAATTAGTACAAAATTGTTATGAGAAAAAACTACTTACTCCTACATAAGAATAGTTCATTAGTATTAAAACCAACAAAACAATTTCGCTTGTTGTGGGTAGTAATTTTTTTTCTAGGCATAAATATAACAATAAATGCCCAATCTAGTATTTACGAAAGTTATGCTGTATTGAATAGTAATGGAGGAGGAAATTTCTATTATGATTTACAAGCAAATACTGGAAATCCAGATTTTAATGGAACAAATCTGGGCACTTTTAATTCGGATAATTCTTTAATTTTAAATGGTGCACAGAATAAAGTATATAAATGTAATTCAGATGATATTATCAATGGAAAACTGTATTATCGAATATATAAAACATCAGATGTAGCACCAAGTTTTTTAAACTCTAATATGGGTTTTAGTTCGAATGATATTGGAGCGGGTCCTGGCTGTCAAAATCAAACATGGGAATCAAATGGTGCAAATATTAATGTTTTAAATGGTTTGTGTCCTGGGGATTATTATTTAGAAATTTATACAACAGCTGATTTTACGTATACTGCAAGCGGAGGGAGAAGTGAGACCCATTTTGCCAGTAATGGTGGAAATAATTATAAAGCTATTTTTACAGTTGTAGATACAACAGCGCCAACCATCACTTGTCCAGCCAATATTTCAGTGAACAACACGCCCGGAACTTGTGGCGCAGCAGTAACATATGCAACACCCGTTGGAACGGACAATTGTTCAGGAGCCATCACAACCCAAACAGCAGGTTTGGCTTCGGGAGCCACTTTCCCAGTTGGAACAACTACAAATACATTTGAAGTAACCGATGCAGCAGGAAACAAAACTTCTTGCAGTTTTACAGTAACAGTAGTTGACAATCAATCACCAACCATCACTTGTCCAGCCAATATTTCAGTGAACAATACGCCCGGAACTTGTGGCGCAGCAGTAACGTATGCAACACCCGTTGGAACGGACAATTGTTCAGGAGCCACCACAACCCAAACAGCAGGTTTGGCTTCGGGAGCCACTTTCCCTGTTGGAACAACTACCAATACATTTGAAGTAACCGATGCAGCAGGAAACAAAATCTCTTGTAGTTTTACAGTAACAGTAGTCGACAATCAACTACCAACCATCAGTTGTCCAGCGAACATTTCTGTGAACAACACAACGGGAACTTGTGGCGCATCAGTAACCTATACAACACCAGTTGGAACGGACAATTGTTCAGGAGCCACCACAGCACAAACAGCAGGTTTGGCTTCGGGAGCCACTTTCCCAGTTGGAGTAACCACAAACACTTTTGAAGTAACCGATGCAGCAGGAAACAAAACTTCTTGCAGTTTTACAGTAACAGTAGTCGACAATCAACCACCAACCATCAGTTGTCCAGCGAACATTTCTGTGAACAACACAACGGGAACTTGTGGCGCATCAGTAACCTATACAACACCAGTTGGAACGGACAATTGTTCAGGAGCCACCACAGCACAAACAGCA
>NZ_JBIKRX010000032.1:0-30046 GCF_044348915.1 Flavobacterium sp.
TAGATACAATAGAAGGTCAAATATGGGGACAATCTTCGATGTGTTAATGAAAAAGATGGTGAAATTTGAATAAATATCAATAAAATCAATAGATAACAAGGGTGCTCTAAGCGCCTATACCTAAAAGGAAAATATAAAGTAGAATTAAATTCATATAATAATATGGATAGTACTTATGTCGAAATAAAATTTTCAGAAAAGAAAAACGACAATTGGTTTCAAAAACAAAAAATAGAACTCCCTAAAGATGGAGTTGTATCTTGTGATCCAAAAATTATTGATTTCACTAATGATAAATTAAATGATTTTACATTTAAATCATCTGTTGCTGCTCGTGGAGCAAATGAAATAAGAACATTGTTAATTTTTGAAAAAATAACTGGAAAATTAAAATTAATTACAAATTCGGATAATTATCCTAATTTACAATATAACGAAGTTTTAAATTGTATTGATTCTTGGATGGTTTACGGAGGATCTTCAACTGTATTTTTAACAATTGACCAAGATAGTTTGAAAGAATTTGCAGGAGTTGCACTTTTTGAGAATTACAGAGAAATTTATCTAGTTGACAAAAAAGGAAAGCACAAGACTTTAAAAAAAGAAAAAATTAAAGATTTAGAAGTTTACACTAGATTTAAAAACTTTAATCCATTAATAGAAAACGCAATTAATTAGTTATAATTCGTGAATTCGTAGCTAAAAATAAAAAGAGGATGAGATTGCTTCGTTCCTCGCAATGACTTTAAAATGAAAAAAGGAAAATTAATAGTGTTTTCGGCACCATCGGGCTCGGGGAAAACCACCATCGTTAGGCATTTATTAGGAAAAGAAGACTTGAATTTGGAGTTTTCGATTTCGGCAGCAACGCGTGAAGCTCGTGGCGAAGAAGTAAACGGAAAAGA
Organism: Flavobacterium sp.; assembly: GCF_044348915.1. Taxonomy (GTDB): domain Bacteria; phylum Bacteroidota; class Bacteroidia; order Flavobacteriales; family Flavobacteriaceae; genus Flavobacterium. The sequence goes on from NZ_JBIKRX010000032.1 coordinate 906, forward strand.
TTATTACTTTATGTCGCTAAAAGATTTCAAAACCCACATCAAAAACGAAGATTTTGTAGAATGGGAAGAAGTCTATAGAGACAATTTCTACGGTACGCTGAAAAGTGAAGTAGAACGCATTTGGGCTCAAGGAAAAAATGTGATTTTCGACATTGACGTTGCTGGAGGTTTACGAATCAAACATAAATTTCCTGAAGAAACTTTAGCCGTTTTTGTAAAACCACCCAGTGTGGACGAACTAAAACGAAGACTCAAAGAACGCTCGACCGAAAGCGATGAAAAAATCAATATGCGTATTGCCAAAGCCCACGTAGAATTGGCAACAGCACCGCAATTTGATAAAATCATCAAGAATTATGATTTGGATACCGCCAAAGAAGATGCTTATCAACTGGTAAAGGATTTTGTAAATAATTCAATCTAAAAAAGCAAAAAAATCTAAAGAAGCAAAAGAATATTATTTAGATTTTTTTAATTTTTTAGGTCTTTTAGATTTAAAAATATGAAAATAGGTCTCTATTTCGGAACATTCAACCCCATTCATATTGGGCACTTGATTATTGCCAATCACATGGCAGAATATTCTGATTTAGACCAAATTTGGATGGTGGTAACACCTCACAATCCATTTAAAAACAAACAAACTTTACTAGACGATTATCAAAGACTGCAATTGGTTTTCTTGGCAACGGAAGATTATCCAAAAATCAAGCCTTCAGACATTGAGTTCAAGTTACCGCAACCCAATTATACTGTGAATACCTTGGCTCATTTGCAGGAAAAACATCCGCAACATATTTTTTCATTGATTATGGGCGAGGACAATTTAAAGTCGTTGCACAAATGGAAAAATCACGAAATAATTTTGCAAAACCACGAAATTTACGTGTATCCGCGCATTTCATCGAAAACAGATGCAATCCAAAATTTAGCCTTGCAAAAGCATCCCAAGATTCATAGTATTGATGCTCCAATTGTAGAAATTTCATCGACCTTTATTCGGGAAAACATCAAAAACAAGAAGAATGTTCAGCCACTTTTACCTGAAAAAGTTTGGGAATATATTGACCACAATAATTTATACAAAAAGTAAATCCGAATTTTGAAATTTGTTGCAAATAAAGACGTTAAGTTTCTTGACTTTATTCCAATAAAAAAGGTGAAATTTCTTTCACCCTTTTTGCCCCAAATCTACCATAAACTTAACCTACTAATATTATGGTGAGACAAATATATATTCAAATACTGTTTCATACAAGTTTTTTAGATGAAATACTAAAATACTCGATGAAATACTAAAATAGTAACTTATTAATAAGCTCTTGCATTTTTTCCTTCATAAAAATTCATAAACGCCTTATTTACAACACGATTCCCTCCAGGGGTTGGGTAATCGCCTGTAAAGTACCAATCTCCTAAATTCTTTGGACAAGCGATATGTAAATTCTCAACCGTTTGGAAAATAATTTTTACCTCGGCATTGATTTCTGGTGAACTTAAAAGTTCTGCAATTTTATCTGAAATTTCTTGTGGTTGGAATGGCGCATAGATTTCGGTGACAAAATTTACAACATCGTTGTCATGTAAATCTTCTTGTTTTTTACATTTGACATAAACTTCATCGACAATATGGTATAGATTTCTGTCTTTTAGAAGTTCTAATGCTGCTCTAAAAGCAACCAATCCTTCTAATTTTGCCATGTCAATTCCGTAACAATCCGGATAACGAATTTGTGGTGCCGATGAAACTACAACAATACTTTTAGGTTTCAAACGATCCATCATTTTGATGATACTCATCTTAAGCGTGGTGCCTCTTACGATACTATCATCAATAATTACTAAATTATCAGTTGGTTTTATTACACCATAAGTTACATCATAAACGTGAGCCACTAAATCATCTCGACTGCTGTCTTCGGTGATAAAAGTTCTCAGTTTGGCATCTTTGATGGCCACTTTTTCGGTTCTGATTTTTACCGAAAGGATTTCTTCCAGTTTTTCTCTCGTTAATTTTTTTCTGTTTTCGAGAATATAATTGTTTTTTCGTTGATTCAGAAAATCTTGCGCTGCTTCGACCATTCCATAGAAAGAAGTCTCCGCTGTATTGGGAATATAAGAGAAAACGGTGTTGTCGGTATCGTTAGCAATCGCTTCAAGAACTGCAGGAAGGATTAGCTTCCCTAAGTTTTTTCGTTCTTGATATATTTCGGCATCGCTACCTCTAGAAAAATAAATTCTTTCGAAAGAACAGGCTTTTTTAACTGTCGGTGTGAGAATTTCTTCCTCGGTTACTTTTCCGTTTTTCTTGATGATTAACGCATTTCCAGGTTGTAATTCCTGTACTTTTTCGAAAGGCACATTGAAAACGGTTTGAATAACTGGTCTTTCAGATGCAACCACTACAATTTCGTCATCTTCATAAAAATAAGCCGGGCGAATTCCTGCAGGATCTCTAAATACAAAAGCGTCTCCGTGCCCCAAAAGTCCTGCCATCGCATAACCACCATCTAAATTTTTAGAAGCTCTTTTCAAAATTCGAGCAATATCTAATTTTTCAGCAATTACAGGTGAAGCTTCTCTTTTGTTCAGTCCATTATTTTTGCATTCTTGGTACAAATCGGTAACTGCGTTATCTAAAAAGTGCCCTATTTTTTCCATTACTGTAACAGTGTCCGCCATTTCTTTTGGATGCTGACCTAGTTCAATAAGACTTTGAAAAAGCTCGGTCACATTGGTCATATTGAAATTCCCCGCCAAAATCAGATTTCGGTGCATCCAATTGTTCTGACGTAAAAAAGGATGAACGCTTTCGATGCTGTTTTTACCGAAAGTTCCATAACGAACGTGTCCCAAAAATAATTCACCTACATAAGGAATTTTCCTCTTTTGCAAGGCTACATTGTCAGCATATTCAGGATTGGCAGCCAACTCATCATTGATTCGTTCGTTTATTTGCGAAAAAACATCTTGAATCGGTTGAGCTGCATTCGATCTCACTCTACTTATATATCGTTCACCTGGTTCAACATCAAGTTTGATACTAGCAAAACCAGCTCCATCTTGACCGCGATTATGCTGCTTTTCCATCAAGAGGTACATTTTCTTTATCCCGTAGAAAGCAGTACCGTATTTCTCTTTGTAGAATTCTAACGGTTTTTTTAATCTTAAAAGGGCAATGCCACATTCGTGTTTAATTGCGTCGCTCATTATCGTTGTAATTTGTAGTTAGTTGTATTGTTTGAAAATTAACAGTCCTATTAAACCATTAAAATATAAAAAAACAGAAGGCAAACTTATGCTCTAGAATTAAACAAAAAATGCCTCGAATATCCGAGGCAAACTCTGTTATATTTCTATATCAAATTGAGTTAAGGACTTAAACTCCTGTAATCTCGAAATCATTTCATCCTTCTGTAAATTAATCATTCGTTCGGTTCCGAATTTTTCTACGCAAAATGAAGCTAAATTTGAACCATAAATGATGGCGCTTTTCATATTTTCGAATGATACATTTTCACTTTGAGTAATAAATCCTGAAAATCCTCCTGCAAAAGTGTCTCCCGCTCCTGTTGGATCAAAAACTTCTTCTAAAGGTAGCGCTGGGGCAAAGAAAATTTTGTGGTCGTGAAACAACAATGCTCCGTGTTCTCCTTTTTTAATTACCACATATTCTGGCCCCATAGTATGGATTTTGGCTGCGGCTTTTACCAATGAATATTCACCTGATAATTGTCTTGCTTCCTCATCGTTGATTGTAATTACATCAACGCGTTTTATCACATCTAATAATTCTGGCAAAGCACAATCCATCCAAAAATTCATTGTGTCAAGCACTACCAATTTTGGTTTCACATCCATTTGATCTAAAACACTGCTTTGCACTAACGGATGCAAGTTTCCTAACATCACTACATCGGCAGTTTTGAAATCCTGAGGAACTTTAGGTTGAAAATCAGCCAATACATTCAATTCAGTTGCAAGTGTGTCTCTTGAATTCAAATCGTTGTGGTACAACCCACTCCAAAAGAAAGTTTTTCCACCTTTGACTACTTCCAGTCCAGAAATATCTATATTTCTAGATTTCAATAAATCTAAATATTCTTGTGGAAAATCATCTCCAACAACGGAAACGATGGCAGATTTCAAATTAAAATTGGAAGCTGAAAGTCCAATATAAGTACCCGCACCACCTAATATTTTATCGGTTTTGCCAAAAGGAGTTTCAATGGCGTCGAAAGCAACAGTTCCAACAATCAGTAATTTATTCATTTTTTGAAATTCGAATTAAGCGGCAAAGATAGTTTATAAGTTTTATAGTTGCAAAGTTTGCTTGTCTCAAAGTTTTCACAAAAGTTTCTCTTCTTCTTTCTCATAAAAGACATCCACAGAAAGGCTTTTTTGACTAGAAGCAAAAACTGCCAATTCATCGCAACGCTCGTTTTGAGGATGATTGTTGTGCCCTTTTATCCATTTGAAATCGACTTGATGTTTCCGGTATACTAGTAAAAATCGTTTCCATAAATCAGGGTTTTTCTTGCCTGCAAAACCTTTTTTCTCCCAGCCAAAAACCCATTTTTTCAAAACAGAATCCACCACATATTTTGAATCCGAAACTATTAAGACTTTCATACTGGGGTTTTTCAGTTTTTCGAGACCCACAATTACGGCCAATAATTCCATTCGATTATTGGTCGTGTGACGAAAACCCTCATAGAACTCTTTTTTGTGTGGTGTCCCAACGAGTTCCATCACAACGCCGTAACCGCCGCGACCAGGATTTCCTTTTGCAGCGCCATCAGTGTAAATATGTACTTCGTGATTCAAAGTTAGAGATTAGAAGTTAGAGGTCAGAAGGTCATCAATAACAGCTGGAAAAAACTGTTGTTCTAATTCGTGTATTTTCTCAGCAACAACTTCTGGTGTATCTGACACCAAAAGGGTCACTTTTTTTTGAAAAATAATATTTCCTTCATCATAATTTTCGTTTACAAAATGAATGGTAATACCAGTTTCCTTTTCTCTATTTTCGACAACAGCGTTGTGTACATTCATTCCATACATTCCTTTTCCACCATATTTTGGCAAGAGGGCAGGATGAATATTTATAATTCGATCAGGGTAAGACTCGATGATATTTTCGGGCATTTTTAGTAAAAATCCAGCAAGAACTATCAAATCTGGAGCATAATCAAATAATTTTTGTAAGATTTTACCTTGATTAAATTCTTCTTTCGAGAAAATTTCTACGGGAATTTTAAAATTACCGGATCTTTCAATAACTTTTGCTTTTGGATTATTGGTAAAGACGGCTACGACGGTTGCAATGTCTTTATATTCAAAATATTTTATAATGTTTTCGGCGTTAGTCCCCGAACCAGAAGCGAAAATTACTATTTTCTTCATGACAAAATTGATTTCATTTATGCAAAAAAAAGAATAAAAAGTGATAATAAATAACTTTACGGGCTGTTTGTGAAATTTATTTTATAAATTAGCAGTCACATTTATTAACTAAATAGTTGTTTTAAAATAAAGTTTTTTATTTTTGCCAACAAATTAAATTTTAAAATTAAAGATTATGTCAGACATTGCATCAAGAGTAAAAGCGATTATCGTAGACAAATTAGGTGTTGACGAAAACGAAGTTGTAACAGAAGCAAGCTTCACTAATGATTTAGGAGCTGATTCATTGGACACAGTAGAACTTATCATGGAATTCGAAAAAGAATTTGATATCCAAATTCCAGACGATCAAGCTGAAAACATTGCTACCGTAGGTCAAGCGATTTCTTATATCGAAGAAGCTAAGAAATAATAAAAATCACCCGATTTCTATAAATTCCAATTTTTAAAAAACAAATTCCAAAACTGGGGTTTATTTACAAATTGAAATAGTATAAATCGGGTGTTATTATTTTAAAAACTAAATTTCGATTGAATTTCAATCAAAAAAATATTTAATATTTATTTACCCATGGCTTTTTTGTAATACTAATGCAAAAAAAGGATGCATGGGTTTTATTTGTTGAAAATATATATAAAAAACCGTAGTTATGGTATTAAAGAGAGTTGTAGTAACAGGCTTAGGAGCGCTTACTCCTATTGGGAATAATATTCAAGAGTATTGGAACGGTCTTATAAACGGCGTTAGTGGTGCAGCAACAATAACTCATTATGATGCTTCTAAACACAAAACACAATTTGCTTGCGAAGTAAAAAACTTCACGGTAGAAGACTTCATTGATCGTAAAGAAGCTCGAAAAATGGATCGATATGCACAATATGCCATCGTAACAGCAGATGAAGCTGTAAATGATGCTGGTTTCAACTTAGATAAATTAGACAAAGACAGAGTTGGAGTGATTTGGGGTTCAGGTATTGGTGGACTAGAAACTTTTCAAAATGAAGTGCTTGAATATTCTAAAGGAGACGGAACTCCAAAATTCAATCCTTTCTTTATACCAAAAATGATTGCTGATATCGCTGGAGGTCATATTTCTATAAAATACGGATTCAGAGGTCCGAATTTCACAACCGTTTCGGCTTGTGCTTCTTCTACAAATGCAATAATCGATGCTTTCAACTACATTAGATTAGGTCATGCAGATGTAATTGTAACTGGTGGTTCTGAAGCTGCTGTTACTATTGCAGGAATGGGCGGTTTTAATGCAATGCACGCGCTTTCTACAAGAAATGATGATCCTAAAACCGCTTCAAGACCTATGGACAAAGATCGTGATGGTTTTGTTTTAGGCGAAGGTGCAGGAGCTTTGATTCTTGAGGAGTACGAACATGCGGTAGCACGTGGCGCAAAAATTTATTGCGAAATAGGTGGAGGCGGAATGTCTGCCGATGCTCACCATATTACAGCACCACATCCTGAAGGATTCGGAGCAAAAAATGTAATGTTAAATTGTTTAAGAGATGCTGGATTAAACCCAACTGATGTTGATGGTGTAAATATGCACGGTACATCTACTCCTCTTGGGGATATTGCAGAATCTAAGGCGATTTTACACGTTTTCGGAGACCATGCTTATACAATGAATTTGAATTCTACAAAATCTATGACAGGCCATTTACTTGGAGCTGCAGGTGCGATAGAAACAATTTCATCAATACTTTCTATCAAACATGGTATTGTTCCGCCAACAATAAATCATTTTACCGATGATGAAAACATTGATAATAAATTAAACTTCACCTTTAATGTAGCTCAAAAAAGAGATGTAAAAGTTTTGATGAGCAACACCTTTGGATTTGGAGGTCATAATGCTTGTGTGTTAGTTAAAAAATTAGATATCTAAGTATTAGAATGAGACTAATAAAAAAAATATTTTCAAAATCCCGTTCTCTTGAAGACGGGATTTTTTTTGATTCTATTAGTGAAATTTTAGGTTTTGTTCCCATTGACCTAAACCATTTTAAGAAAGCCTTTACGCATCGTTCTTCTAATAAATTAGACGAAAAAGGTAATGCAATAAATTACGAACGGTTAGAATTTCTTGGTGACGCAATGTTAAGTTCTGTTATTGCAGCGCATTTATTCAATAAAGTTCCAGATGGAGACGAAGGCTATTTGACAAAAATGCGCTCCAAAATCGTGAGCAGAGAACATCTGAACGAATTGGGAAAAGATTTAAATCTTGTTCGCTTTATCGAAAGCAAAGTTCCAGTGCAACATTTTGGCGAAAACATTCACGGTAATATATTTGAATCTTTGGTTGGCGCCATTTATCTCGACCGCGGCTATGATTATTGCGAGAAGTTTATTCAAAAACGAGTAATAATCCCCTACGTAGATATCGCTAGACTTGAGGGAAAAGTGATTAGTTACAAAAGTCTTGTAATCGAATGGTGTCAAAAAGAAAAAAAACAGTTTTATTACGATATTTTTGATGACAACGGAATAGATGGCCAACGCTTTTTTGGGGTCAAACTTAGCATCGACGACAAAGTTATTGCAAAAGCAAGAGCGACTTCAAAGAAGAAAGCAGAAGAAAAAGCATCGCAGCGCGCCTATTTTGCATTTCAAAAAAAAATGGATATAAAATAGGGAAATTTCTTAAATCTATATCGTTTTCGCAGATAAAACAGTTAAAACTGACTAAATTTAAATTCTATTCTACGATAGAAATGCTATCTTTACAACTTATTTTTTTTATAAAATGGCGCTTCATAAATTAGATTTTGAAGATTTTGATGAAATTGAATATCATCTAATTGCTATTCATACTTCATTAGAAGATTATAGATTAGCCTATTTTATAAATCAAAAACTGCCTATTAATTTGGGCAAAAGCAAGGACGGAATTCACATTAGTATAAAAGAAGGAGAAACAAATTTCTCAAGATTTTCATATTATGATAAAGAAAACGAAGTTACTTGGAATTTGATTCAAAATAAAAATGAAGTAATTCAACAAAAAAATGAAAACAGTCAAGATCTATTTTCAAACGTAAATATGGAAGTGTCTACAAAAGTGTACTTGCTTCCAGAATTTAAAAAAGTGGATTATTTTTTAAAAATAGAGAATACAGAAGAAATGATTACTGAAAGAATTCAACTTCTATTAAATACAATTGAAAACATATCGACAGCCTACGCTTTAGACATAAATAAAATAAAATCGAAAAATAATTTAATTTTTTAATATCAATGCCAACGAATAAAAAAACAAAAATTGTAGCCACTCTTGGACCTGCTTGTAGTACCAGAGAGATCATAAAAGACATGATTGATGCAGGTGTGAACGTGTTTAGAATCAATTTTTCTCACGCGGATTATAATGATGTAAAAGAGAGAGTACAAATAGTTAGAGATCTTAATGAAGAATTTGGATATACTACAGCCCTTTTAGCCGACTTACAAGGTCCAAAACTTCGAGTAGGAGTAATGGAAGATGGTGTGGTAGTAAATGATGGTGATCTTATTACTTTTACTACTGCCGAAGACATCATTGGAACAGCGGACAGGGTTTTTATGAAATACCAAAATTTCCCAAACGATGTAAATCCTGGAGAACGTATTTTGCTCGACGATGGTAAACTTATTTTTGAAATCGTATCGACAGACAAAAAGACCGAAGTGGTTGCAAAAGTTATTCAAGGTGGAGAATTGAAGTCTAAAAAAGGAGTAAATCTTCCTAATACTAAAATATCACTTCCAGCACTTACTGAGAAAGATATCGCAGATGCTATTTTTGCTATCGGACAAAAAGTAGATTGGATCGCCCTTTCATTTGTAAAAACACCTCGTGACCTACAAGATTTGCAAGAATTGATTGCGGAACATTCTGATGAAAAAATTCCAATTGTTGCCAAAATAGAAATGCCTGAAGCATTAAGAAATATTGACAAAATCGTTGCTTATTGTGACGCTTTGATGGTGGCTCGTGGTGATCTAGGGGTAGAAATTCCAGCACAAGAAGTACCGTTAATACAAAAAGAACTAATTCTTAGAGCAAAAACGGCTCGTATTCCAGTTATTGTCGCTACTCAAATGATGGAAACAATGATTACTAGTTTGACACCAACGCGTGCCGAAGTGAATGATGTTGCCAATTCCGTTATGGATGGTGCAGATGCAGTAATGCTTTCTGGTGAAACAGCTGCAGGACTCTATCCGGTTCAGGTTATCGAAAAAATGACTCAAATCTTAGAAGCGGTCGAAGATTCTCCATTAATCAAAGTGCCTCAAAACACACCACAAGTAAGAACAAACCGTTTTATTACAAAAACAATTTGTCATCACGCCGCGCTAACAGCAAATATAATCGAAGCGAAAGCCATTTGTACATTGACCAATAGTGGATATACAGCTTTTCAAATTTCAGCTTGGAGACCATCGGCACATATTCTTGTGTTTACATCAAACAGAAGAATCCTTACTCAACTCAGTTTATTGTGGGGAGTAAAATCGTATTTTTATGATAAAATGAAAAGTACAGATGATACCATTGCTGACGTAAATGAAATCGCAAGAGAAAAAGGATTTGTGGTTAAGGGAGATTTTCTTATCAACTTGGCGGCAATGCCTCTAAAAGATAAAGGAATGGTAAATACATTGAGAGTTTCAGAAATTTCATAGTACACAAATTTACAACATACTAATCCGCCTTTTTAGTAATAAACTAAGGCGGATATTTTTTGGATTGAATTTAATAATTAGGCTATCTTTGATAAAACTTAAAATAAAATAGCATGGCATTCGAATCGAAAAACCCATTTTTTAACAATAAATCATTTTCAGCAACTTCTGCTCCAAAAAATGATCAAGTGCATCAGGCAACTCTTATTGATTACAACCAAGAAATGACTTTGGCTGGAACCATCAATAAAACTTTACTCTTGTTTTTATTATTGACCGCTTCTGCTATTGTAGTATGGTGGATGGCGTTCAACGGACTGAACCCAATGCTTCCGACTATTGGAGGAGCAATCGTGGGATTAATTTTAGTACTAATCGCTTCCTTTAAACCTCAATATTCACCTGTTTTGGCCCCGGGCTATGCCTTATTCGAAGGTTTATTTATCGGAGGTGTTTCGGCTATTTTTGAAGCCCGATATCCAGGAATTGTAATTCAAGCTGTCGGAGCAACTTTCGTGACCTTTGCAGTATGTTTAGGATTGTATAAATTCAAAATTGTAAAAGTAACTGAGCAATTCAAATCGGTTGTAGTGGCAGCAACACTTGCCATTGCGACTTACTACCTCATTTCTTGGCTCTTTTCGATGTTCACCAGTTTTGTGCCTGTACATTACGGAAATTCTATGATGAGTATTGGAATTAGTGTTTTTGTAATAGTTATTGCTGCTCTAAATTTATTCCTTGATTTTGATCGAATGGAAAAAGGAGTGGAACAAAAAATGCCAAAATTTATGGAGTGGTTCGCCGCTATGGGCTTGATCATCACTTTGGTTTGGTTGTATATCGAATTTTTAAGATTGCTATCGAAACTGAATCGAAAATAAAAACTGTTTTTTTCAGAATATAGAACCACGCCTGAAAGCGTGGTTTTTTTATTAAAAAGCAAATTTCAATTGGACAACAACGGTCTTTTTTTCTTCGGTGTTGAGGTTGCTCAAAGAAATTCCCAGTAATCGTACGGAATCTTTCATTCGCTCTTGAAACAATAGTTCTTTTACCGTTTCAAGAATTAGTCCTTTGTCTGAAATAAAATAAGGTAATGTTTTGCTACGAGTTTGTTGAGTAAAATCGCTGTATTTTATTTTTAAAGTAACCGTTTTGCCTGCAATGTGGTGTTTTTTGAGTCGTTTTTCTAATGAAGTAGCAATGTTTTCTAACTGTTCCATCATAAAAATTTCAGAAGAAAGATTGACTTCAAAAGTATGTTCGGCGGCAACCGATTTGGTGATCCTATCTGATTTTACTTCACTGTTGTGAATGCCTCGCACGACATTATAATAGAAAGTTCCTGATTTTCCGAAATGTTTTTCCAAGAATTCTACCGATTTACTTTTGAGTTCCAAACCGGTGAAAATGCCCAGTTGATACATTTTCTCCGTCGTGACTTTTCCAACTCCATAAAATTTCCTGATGGGCAACACCTCCAAAAAAGACAAAACCTCATCAGGATTGACGGTTTTTTGACCGTTGGGCTTATTGTAATCGCTAGCAATTTTTGCTACAAATTTATTAATGGAAATTCCCGCCGAAGCCGTTAGTCCTAATTCATTAAGAATTCGCAAACGAATTTCTTGTGCCAACAAAGTTGCACTTGGGTTTCCTTTTTTATTTACAGTAACATCCAAATAGGCTTCATCTAGAGACAAGGGTTCAACTAGATCAGTGTATTCGTGAAATATCTTCTGAATTTTGAGTGATATTTCTTTGTACCGATCGAATCTTGGACGAACAAAAATCAATTCGGGGCAGTTTTTTTTGGCCAAAACGCCACTGATGGCGCTTCGAACGCCAAATTTCCTCGCTTCGTAACTTGCGGCAGCGACAACCCCTCGGTTTTCAGATCCACCAACTGCTATTGGTTTTCCTCGCAAAATGGGATTGTCCAATTGCTCTACCGAAGCAAAAAAAGCATCCATATCGATGTGTATGATTTTTCTATTTGGAACTATTTGAGACATAAAGCAAATTTATGCAAATTATTACACAGAGATACACACATACGGTTTAGAGATACACTAAGAATTTGTAAATTTGAAAAAGAAAAATTAACTAAAAACAGGTTTAAGCACTAAAGGATTGCTTCGTGCCTCGCAATGACAAAATGATAGAAATAGAAAGAAAATTTCTGGTGACTTCGGAATTGTTTAAGAAAGAAGCCTTTGTTCAAAATCGAATTGCACAGGGTTATTTGAGTTCTGTTCCTGAAAGGATGGTTCGTGTTCGTATAAAAGGAGATAGGGGCTTCTTGACTATAAAAGGAGCTTCAAACGAGACGGGCATATCGAGATTTGAATGGGAAAAGGAAATTCCATTGCTGGAAGCTGAGGATTTATTGAAATTGTGCGAAGAAGGCGTAATTGATAAAACCCGTTTTGAAGTGAAAATGGGAAGGCACGTTTTTGAAATCGATGAGTTTTATGGCGAAAACGAAGGATTGATTATGGCTGAAATAGAATTGAATTCTGAAACCGAAGCCTTCGAAAAACCAAGCTGGTTAGGAAAAGAGGTGACTAATGATAATCGCTATTATAATTCGTATTTGAGCAAGAACCCTTTTAAAAAATGGCAATAACTATTTTTGGAGCACTTCCATAGTTACATTCATTTTTCCAGAGGATTTATTACTAGTAATTGCCATAAAAGCTTTTCGGGAAAGGTCTATTTCTCGAGACCTTACAAAAGGGCCTCTGTCGGTCACTTCAACAATTACCGCTTTCCCGTTGGCTTCGTTGGTCACTTTTATGATTGTCCCAAATGGCAATTTTTTATGCGCTGCAGAAAACTTGTTTTTGTCGTATTTTTTTCCACTTGCAGTTTTTTTATTATGGAACTTATCGTGATAATAAGAAGCGTGGGCATTTTTTTTATAAAGTTTGAACTTTCCTGTTCCTAAAAACAAACTATCTATACCAACTTCTTGTTGATCGAACATAGGGTTAATTTTTTTGACAGTGTCAGAAATGGTTCCCGTTTTTTCGATTTTTATTGGTGAAATCTTACTTTTGGTTATGCTATCTTTGCTTTTTGAGGCTTTGCTTTTGTCTTTATTTGAAGTTTGTCCACTCGCAATCCCAAGAAAAGCAAGGAAAACAAAAATTGTTAGAGTACGTTTCGTCAAAGTGATAAAACGTCTTTTTTGGTATTTTTGACTTTTCGAATTCATCATAAACTTTTAAGTTAAACTCCTTTAAACAAAAACCATACCTAGCTAAAAAAAGTCCTTCTAAAAGGACTTTTAAGTTGTATTAGAACCATAATCCCCATGGGATTCTACTCAGTATAAGCAGCAATCCAATACCATAATAAATAGCTACAGTTTTGAATTTAGATTCACTCGAAGATAATTTTTTATGTTTAACCCATCCGATAGTCATTAGAACTATGCCTAACACATTGATCAAGGGATGCTCCATTGAAGTAAGTCTTAATGCACTATCGCTCATAGAAAACCCGGATAACCCTAATGGAGAAACAAAATAAACTAGCAAACCAATTAATGCCTGTGTATGAACAGCTCCCAAAGCATAAAGCCCTATTTTTTTATCAGATTCTTTATATTCTTTTTTGGATATAAATCCGATAATTGCATTGACAACGGCAACTACGGCTAGTAAAAGAGTTAGATAAGCCCAGCCTGAGTGTGCTTTTTGAATGATTTCGTACATAAATAAATTTTTAGTTAAACAAATATAAATAAAAAAGTCATAAAAAACAGCACCTTGAGATGAAATGAACCAAAAAACTTAATCTATTAGCCACAAAAACATCATCATAATTAAAATTTATTAATTTAAATGCATAAAAAAACCCAAAAAGTGATTTTTCTGGGTTTTTGATACTAAATAGCTTTACTCATTAAAGCGAACGAAGTACTTTATCTACAATTTGTATCGATCCATTCGTTCCTTGAATATTTGTTACCGTAGCATTTCCATTAACTACAGGATTTGATTTATCAACAATTCTTAAAGAAGCTCTCGTTAGTACTAAAGTAAAAGCAGGAGTAGGCGGAGTAGTAACCGGAACAAACAAAGTTGTAACTGTTATATCAGCAGTAGCATTAAAAGCTGTTGCTGAAGCAGCTACTCTATTACTTCTTTCTAAATGATAGTTTAGAATATTTGTAATCTCTGCATTTGTTTTACCTACTAAATAACCTCCAGTCCCTAATGCTGTAGCAAAGGCAGTGTTAGTTGGGGCATAAACAGATATAGGTAAAAGATTAGTTGCGCTAGTCAAAGTGGCTAATACAGAAGCTTGTGTAGGACTTGTCACCACCCCAACTAACGAAGATAAGTTTGGATTAGCAACAACTTGTTGTACAATTGTAGGTAATGCTAATACTCCGTCAATCACATGTACTATACCGTTACTAGCATCAATATCGGCTGTAGTTACTTTTGCACCTCCATTAGCAACACCACCGTTAACCAAAACATCAGCAGCAGGCTTATTAATATACATACTTAAGTTTGGACCTGAAGTTGCAGTAGCAGTTGACCTGTAAAACGCAAAAGTTCTCCAATAACCTCCAGCTAATAAATCCGTAGATCTTGTACCAGTGCTTATAACGTGGTTTTGCACTACTAATCTTAAATTAGCAATTGCTGTTGCGTCTGTCATAGCTGTAATATCACCACTTTTAATCCCTGCTTTGTTAAAAGCATCATTTGTAGGCGCAAAAACAGTGTAAGAACCTGGACTGTTCAATGTTGTAGCTAAACCTGTTTTTGTTACTGCCTCTACTAAAATACTAAAGTTTGGATCTGATTTTGCAATATCAACAATAGAAGGAAGTCTAGCTACGTCTTCTGAAGTTTCAGAACAAGAAAAAGTCAAGAATGTTACCGATAGAATGGCAACGAAATATAGAATTTGATTTTTAATTTTCATAATATTTATTTTTAAGTTTAAATGTATTCGTCGTGTTTTTATTTATATTATTTTCCAAAAGTATATCTTAAAGTAAACTGAGCTTGCCAAACATCAAACACTGATGCATTATTTTGAAAAGTATCTCTAGTCAAGAATCTTTTCCCTTGATTGTCTGTTTGCAAAGACATAGTGTAACCAGGAATAAAATTATTAGCTTGACTTGGAGCTTGAGAAACAGCTAAAATATTTGGATTTGTAGCTCTTTGCGATATTCCCCAATCTCTATTAATAAAGTTTGTAAAATTTAAGATGTCGGCTCTAAATTGAAAGCTGTTTTTCTTACCCGCAATTTTTAAATAGAAATCCTGCGTAACAGAAAGGTCTAGTCTATGTAACATAGGCAATACATTTGAGTTTCTTTCTACATATTGACCTCTTCTTCCTCTCAAATAGGAATCTTGCTCTATATATTTATCAAATGCTTCTGCTTGTTGTTCTGCTGTGTACAAAACTACTGTAGATCCTCCTAAAGTTTGTGTAATAGGTACGAATCTTAAATCTGAAGCCTTATTTGGTACAAAAAGCAAATCATTACCGTTTATTCTATCTCCGTTTAAATCACCGTTGTAGGCATAACTGAAAGGATTAGCTTGCTCCCCGATGTACCCAAGGTTGATAGAAGTAGCCCCACCATATTGTTTTCCGTATTCAATTTTATAGCCTAATATACCAACTACCCTATTAGGAGTGTTGTTATTAGATATACTTAAAGCTAAATCATTATTGCCGTTAACAGACCGCGCTCCAGTCCAAGAACCAGCAGCAATTGAACCTGCAGACATCAAATCATAAGCTCCAGAATGAGTATAGGCAATAGAACCCCACAATCCTTTTTTATAAGGATATTCTAGTTTAACAGTAGTAGAATAAAAATACCCTTGATTAGAGTTTGAAAGCACTATTCCATTAGAAACGTTGTTATTTACACGAACTCCATTGTCATTACCCGCATATAATGGTCTATTATCTGGACCTGCAATTGTTCCCACTGGATCTGCAAAATTAGCATTGTAATAAAACACTTCGTTAATATTTTTACTATAAATTCCTTCAAGGGTTCCGATAAAACCAAATGGTAATTTTTGATCTACCGCTATAGTTGTTTTCCAAACTTGCGGAAATTTATAGTTACTATCGGTAAAAGCCAAGTCGAAAGTAGTAGGCAATGTTGGGGTTGCAGGGGTAAAATATTGTGCAGGATTAGCAGTAAATCCATACCCTCCAGAGGAAAGTGCTGAGCCACTGGCATCAACAAATCCAGTTAGTACTCCGTTGTTACCAATAGCGTTAGATAAGAAAACATAAGGTGGTCTTCCTGTGAAAATTCCTGTTCCCCCTCGTACTTGAGTTTTCGCATCTCCAGTAACATCTATATTGAAACCAATTCTAGGCTCAAATAAATATTGAGTGTCAGGTACATCACCTGTATTAAATTTTTCTCCATCTGCAAAAGTCATCGCCGTTACTGCTGGATTCTCAAGTGCAGTATCGGTGAAAGAAACTGCAGTTGCTCGTAAACCAACAACAACTTTCAAATTGTCCGTTACTTTATATTCGTCTTGAACATATAAGTCAATTTTATCTGATTCCATTACTTGCATAGGATCGACACCACCTTCTAATGCAGAATATCTAAACTGCGTTCTAAACGGTAAATTAGTTACCGAAGGAGCTCCATTTGCAGCCACAGATTCATTGGCAGCAAGGTAAAATTGGTCTAAAGAGTTAAAAATATAAACTCCGTTTGATCCTGGGAAAAATAAATTTTCCGATCTGAAACGTTCGTAATTAGCTCCAAATAACAAGGTGTGTTTTTCGTAAGTTTTAGTTACGTTATTGGTAAAATGAAGAGTAGAATAATTTAATTTATTGCCTTGTGTAAATGGATCTAGACCAACAGACATAAAAGTAGCATTCCCAGTAGTGAATCCACCACCGGTTATTGGAGCCCCATTAAGTATGTCAATAGTAGGGAATAATCCACCTCCTTGAAGTCCTCTATCCTCTATTTGCTGGTCGTATCCTGCGATAAAGTTGTTAGTCCAAGATTCTGATAATTTGGAATCCAATTGCAACACGAAAGATCTTGTATTATCTTCTAGTGTATATCCACTATTTTTAAAGGCCATTGATTCTACACGTTGCGTTCTATTACCATTACCTAATGAATTGGAATTAGAAACAGGAACATCGGATGATGAATCGTGATGAACGTAGCGAATATTAAGTTTATGATTGTCATTAATATTCCAGTCTATTCTACCAAGGAATTTTATAGATTCTCTTTTAGAATCAAAATTTTCCCAAGGTCCTGTAGTATAATTGAATTTATCCTGCATAAAAGCAGAAAGAGTTTGCATTTGCAAGTATGTCGGATTAGATACTTGGGCACTTGGATTTGGAGAACCAGAAGAAGTCCAAGTCGTAGCAGGGCTGGTATTTTCTATTGTTTCAAAATTTCCAAAAAAGAACAATTTGTTTTTAATGATTGGCAAACCAATTCGAGCTCCCCAAATTGTTTCATCGAATGGTGCTGGAACAATACGTACTTCGCCTGCCTTGGTCCCAACAAAATTTTCCTTATTACTTCTAGTTGAAGTGTAGACGGATCCTTCAACTTCATTTGTACCACTACGAGTAACCGCATTGATTCCTGAACCTGTAAATCCTGTTTGACGCACATCAAAAGGTGCAATATTCACTTGTAATTGCTCAATTGCGTCTAAAGAGATTGCCGTAGAACCTGTTCTACCTCCTGCTTGAGAATCATTTCCTAGACCAAACCCATTATTAAAAACAGAACCGTCAATAGTAAAGTTATTCAATCTAGAATCTTGACCTCCAAAACCACCGCCACTTCCAGCATTTGGATTGTATTTGGTAATAGAGTTAATAGAACGAGAGCCAATAGTTGGTATCGCATTAACTTCTCTATTTGAGAATTGTTGTGAAGCTCCTGTTTTTCCTTTAGAAAAAACTCCGTTCGTGTTTGTTCTAACAACAACTTCTTGCAGTTGATTTGTTTCGTCTGCTAGAACTGCATCAACTGTAACTACACTACCTAAGGGTGCTACAACTTCTGTAGTTTCACTTGTGATTGAACCAACAAAAGAAACCTTTACCGTATAAGGCCCCCCTGGTTTAATTGCTTGAACCGCATAACCTCCTGTAGCACTGGATATTGTATTATACTTTGTTCCAGTAGGTACGTGAATAACTTGAACCGAAGCCCCCGGAATTCGTTCCCCAGATGCAGACTTAACTGTTCCTGAAATCCCTGAAGTAGTTACCTGAGAGTAACCCATAAACGACAGGAATACAATAAAAATAAAGACAATTTTTTTCATATTAATTTGATTGTTTAGTTTGGCAAAATTCTAACATTTTATCGACTTAAATGTTAACAAAATGTTAATACGGCGTAATTCTGGTGATGCATTATTAACAAATATAACGGGATGCTGACAATATGTTAAATAAAAAAACTTATTTGTCTAATTTTTAGCAAGTTACATACTAGTCGTGTTGTCGTTGTTGTTAATAAATAATCAACGTTAAAACCAGAAAAAAAACAAATGAAAACTAGTTGTTTTACAACCACTTAACAAAAAAAAACTTGACTTTCAAAAAAGTCAAGGTTTTAGATTGTATTACTATCAAAAAAAAGCTAATTTTCTATTTATTCTTCAAAAAATGATGCAATAAAAATTCGGTTGAACTATCGTGTGATTTAACATTTTTAGAATTGATTTCATCCAAAATCGAATTGGCCAATTGTTTTCCGAGTTCCACTCCCCATTGATCATAACTGAAGATATTCCAGATTATTCCCTGAACAAAAATCTTGTGCTCATACATAGCAACCAAAGAACCTAATGTCTTAGGTGTTAATTTTTGAATTAAAATTGTATTGGTAGGTTTATTTCCATTGAATACTTTAAAAGGCAACAAGAATTTTGCCTTTTCTTCGGAAAGTCCTTGTTTGTCGAATTCTGCCTGTACTTTTTCAGCAGATTTTCCGTGCAATAAAGCTTCAGTTTGCGCGAAAAAATTGGACATCAATTTATCATGATGGTCATTGTTGCCATACAATGGTTTTACAAATCCAATAAAATCAGTAGGGATCAACTTGGTTCCTTGATGTATCAACTGAAAGAAAGCGTGTTGCGAGTTTGTTCCTGGTTCTCCCCAAATAATTGTTCCGGTTTGATAACTCACCGGTTTTCCGTCACGATCTACACTTTTGCCATTACTTTCCATAAAACCTTGTTGCAAATAGGGCGCTAATTTTTGTAAATACTGTGTGTATGGAATCAATGCTTCACTTTCTGCACCAAAAAAGTTATTGTACCAAATGCTTAGCAAAGCTAAAACTACAGGTATATTTTTATCGAAATCTTCCGTTTTGAAATGTTCGTCCATTTCGTTGGCTCCTGCCAATAAGCCGTTATAGTTATCAAAACCTACTGCCAAACTAATCGAAAGACCTACAGCACTCCAAAGCGAAAAACGTCCGCCAACCCAATTCCACATTGGGAAAACATTGTCAGGATTAATACCGAATTCCGTTACTCTTTGAATATTAGTAGACACAGCCACAAAATGTTTGGCCACATCTTCTTGAGAAGCCGATTTCAAAAACCACGATCTGATGGTTTCAGAATTGGTCAATGTCTCTTGAGTAGTAAAAGTTTTCGATACAATTACAAAAAGTGTCGTTTCTGGATTTAATTTTTTGATGACTTCGTTGACGTGATCCCCATCTACATTCGAAACGAAATGAACGTTCAAATGATTTTTATAATATTGCAACGCTTCAACAACCATAGCTGGACCAAGGTCTGATCCTCCAATTCCGATATTGACGATATCTGTAAATGGTTTTCCAGTAAATCCTTTTCGTTCTCCGTTTACAATTTCATTTGTAAAACTCTTGATTTTGCTTTTTACTGCTACAACCTCTGGAATTACATTTACACCATCCACTTTGATGTTGGCTGTGGATTTAGCACGCAAAGCCGTATGCAAAACAGCACGATTTTCGGTTTGATTGATAAGATCTCCTTCAAAATAACTCGAAATTGCATCTTTCAATTGGGCTTCATTTGCCAATTCAAGCAATAAATTTACGGTGTCTTGATTGATGATATTCTTCGAATAATCAAGCAAAAAATCATTCCATTGTATATTGAATTGTGAAGCTCTGGTATTGTCTGCGCTAAACATAGCCGACATAGAAGCATTTTGCATTTCTTGAAAATGATTCTGAAGTTTTTGCCAAGCTGCTGTTTTTGTTGGATTTGTGTTATGTAATGCCATAATTTTTTTTAATTTTTTGAAAGTGCAAATTTACAATTTTTGTTTGTAAAATAGGTGATACTCTCCTTCTCTTTGTATATAAACAGTAATTTTTTAATTTTCAATTTACAAATTGGCAACACTATCCAATTCCCATTTCAAAGGTTCTATTTGTTGTTTGAATCTTGGGAGGTTTTTCTTTTCCATAGGCTGAGAATTAGGCAATTTAAGCCTCAAAGCATCTACTTGTACACCATTTTTCCAAAAACGATAACAAACGTGCGGTCCTGTCGCAAGACCAGTACTTCCTACTTTTCCGATAATGGCTCCTTGTGCGACCCTTTGTCCTCTTCGAACTAAAATTCGAGACATATGCAGGTATTGTGTAGAATAGGTTTTGTCGTGTTTTACTTTTACAAAATTTCCGTTTCCGGCAGTGTAACCCGTTTGTTCTACAATTCCAGACGCTGTGGTCATAATTGGAGTGCCCGTTGGCGCAGCATAATCGGTGCCTTTATGCGCTTTCCAAATCATTTGTACGGGATGAAATCGGCTTCTAGAAAAACGAGAAGTGATATTCGCATATTTGAGCGGGGATTTTAGGAAAAAATTCTTCAGCGCCTTGCCTTCTTCATCGTAATAATCGATTTTTCCTCCTTGATTTTGAGCAAAAGGAAAGGCATAAATCATTTTTCCTTTGTATTCGAAAAAAGCCGCTCGCAAACTATCTACTCCATCATAAATGGTGTCATCAATATATCTTTCTGTAAAAATAACGCCAAATTGGTCGCCTTTTTTCAACTTGAAAAAATCGATGGACCACGCGTAAACTTTAATTAATTTACTAGCCAAAGCAGGACTTACTTTTTGCCGACGTAATTCTTCTGAGAAGGAACCTTTCAATTCTCCTGCTATAGTTCTTTTTTTATAACTTACAGGCCTTGTAACTTTTGAAACACTAACAGAATCTTTAAAATCTATGATGTAATAATTACCCCTATCAGGCTGATAAATGGCATATTGTAGCTTTTTATAACGGTCTTTCGAACGCAAAAAAGTATAAGGTTTTCCTATTCTTACTGTTCGAACATCAAAACTATCTTTTATTTTTCGGATGATGTCGTACACTTTCTGATCTCCTAGATTTTGAGATTCTAGAATACTTCCGAAAGTATCTCCTCTTTTGATAGTGTCGTGAAAGACATTGAAATTATTAAAATCGAAGCCAAATTGCTCCGCTTTATAAAATGAATCTGGTGCTGGAGCAATGTCATCAGTCTCGGCTTGTTTACAAGAAAAAATCGAAACCAAAAACAATATATATAGAACTACTTTTTTCAAATTAACTGTATTATTTATTTCGCAACAGATTCTTTTAGAATTAACTTATGTTCCGTAATTGGAATTTGACACGTATTTTATCCAAATATCAATTGCGTTTGTTTTTTTTGATTTTAAAAGGGTTTTTCAATCCCTTATAACTATCTAAATCAGCTTTTATAGAACCTACTAAAAGACTTGCTTTTATTCGAATTGGAATCCTATTGTCATCGTCTGAAATCCAAACCGTTAGACTCTCTTCTTCTTTAAAAACCCTTCCTGTTTGAACCGAAGGCTTGAAAATCATCGTCGAAACGACCCCAAATTTAGTTCTAATATCCTCACGCCCTATAAACTTTAACCTAAATTTTGTAGTTTTATCATCAAAAAACATATCGATTGCCACAAATTCGCCCGGTTTCATTTTTTCTATATTCGGGTAATTTCTCAGATAATAAAAGGAGGATAAAATGTCTTGGGTGTTTTTACCAACTGCAAAAGTTTTCTCGCTATTGTGTTTATAATCCTTTACTAGGATTTTGTTTTCTGCCTGATTGAAAAAACCTTCCTGATTTTTGGTGTAGCCACCTTCATAAATATTTCGTACAAATTGATATGGATTTCCTGTTTCCTTGTCAATGCAACTTTCATAAGTGTCATTCACTTTAAAAAACAGGCTCGAAACCCCAGTAGTATACCCTTTACCAACGACGTGATAAACACTTTTATTATTAACTGTAGCTTCTTTGATATTTAATGTGGCATAACCCGCATTGATTATCTCATAATGAACTCTAAACACAAACTGTTCTCCAACATCAAACGCAGATTGTTTTTGAGGGATAAATTCCAACGCAATAATACCAATAAGTAATAGAATAATTCCTTTCATATTCTTGCTAGTTAAAGATTTACTGCAAACGTAAATTTTGTTCCAAATGTATCAAAACAAAAAATCTCAGTCAAATTAATGACTGAGAATTAATGCTATTAACTAACCAAAAAACTATAAATTATGAAATTTATATGAAATCCGGAAGGAAACCACCCCTTCCTTTTTTGCAGGTGCAAAGGTACAACACTATTCCATAAAGTTTAAAGAAAAATCAAGTTTAACAGATTGAATGCAAAGACACAAGTCGAGAGTGGTTTATTTTTTCACATTGCGTAAAAAAAAGTGACTTTTTATGATTACCCCACAATCTTCATTTAAAAAAACAAGCGATTAAAACCAAAATCCTATACTAAACCACACAAATCCATTATTAGTTTCAGGCGACCAAGAATATTTTACTTCGACAGGCCCTATAATTGTTTCTAAACCATAACCTAGCGCATACCCTGAATATTTCGGTATAGATATCCAGTCTAAGGTGTCAAAAAGGTCGTTTTGGATATTGGCATAATTTGCCGAAAAATTCAAATGGTTTTTTTTAAAAATTTCATAATCTATCGTAGCCGACGATTTTATGTAACTATCCCCGGCAAGGCTCAAAAAATCATAGCCATAAAACGGTTTGATATTATTGATTGGAATAAAACCATATCCCCCCAAAACAAAATCAAAAAAAGGCACACTTTTATTACCAATAGAAAAACCAGCTTCTGTTTGGAGTTTAAAAGTTGTTTTATTTAGAATTTTGAGTGCAATACCAGCATCCGCTTTTGCAATCGCAAAAGGATTAAAATTATCAGTATAATTGGATGATAATAAATAGTTGTGAATTTCGCTAGTAAGGTACCAGCCTCTTGTTGGAAAGTACTGATTGTCGAAAGAATCATATTTCATATAAGCATAGATACTACCATAAGAACTCCTATCAATAATCGGGTTTACTGTAGCAACTGTTTCGGAATTTATGTCCAAATACTTAAGCTCTAGTCCAACGCCTATAAGAAATTTTTGGGCAAAAATAGATTGAAAATAAAACTGATTAGTGATGTCAAGAAAGTCAATGTTTACAGAATTCAACGATGAATCTCTAGAAAAACCAACGATTTGTCGGGCAACATTCTTATTAAATTGATTCAATTGCGAATTGAATCCCAGACTCAAATTGTATCCATTATCAATATAATAATCTAAATTATACCGCACATTGTCTCCGATAATCAAGTCGAATGAAGCGACATCGTTTTTAAAAATACTGTTCTTATTGGTAATATTTGCCAAAACCGCACTTTTGTATAGCCCATCATAATGCAAACCAAATTTCAAAAAGGTTTTCATTGGGTTTTCAATCAGGTTCAAGATCAAGTCGTCTCCAGATCCGTTAGGTTCTAAGGAATAGGTCACGGTTCCGAAATTTCGAGTGGCATCAATATTATTGATTCCTGTTTCTAAATCTTTATAACTAATTTTTGCGCCTGGCTTAAACTCCAATTTTCCTAGAAGATACGTTTTCGAGTAACGTCCCAAATTATCGCACACAATATTCTTTATGTGTAAACTATCCGATGGGATTTTTAACTTTGGTTTTTGATATGGATACGCCTTGTCTGCTAATTTATCGAAATCTTCGTATACAGTAAAAGCCGCTTCTTCTCCTCTTAGAATAATTTCTTTTGCCTTTTCGAATGATACCACACCTATGTTTTTGATATCGGGTTTTATGTAAATATTGGTGTTTTTAGAATTGGCATTCATTTTTTCGATCATATCAAGGTTGTTAATTTGAAACAAAATCTTTGTGGCATCTTGCAATTGATCTTTGTCTCTAAGTGCACTTTGTACGTCAACCCCAATGATAATATCAGCTCCGAGTTTTCTAATTTCTTCAATAGGATAATTGTTCGTTACACCTCCATCGACTAAGAGTTTTCCGTCGAGTGTTACTGGCGAAAAAACAGACGGCAAAGCGGAACTGGCAAATAACGCCTGTGCCAAGACTCCTTTGTCTAAAATTACTTGTTTCCCAATTTCGATATCTGTTGCCATACACAAAAAAGGCGTAGGGAGTTGATTGAAATCACGAACATGCCTTGCGTGTAAGGTAAGGTGGTTGAATAAATTGTAATTAAACATCCCTTTTGATAGGGATTGTGGAACTCCAATTTTGAATTTATTGAAAGGAAGCACAAATGCATACAATTCATCATTGCGCTTTTCATAAAAACTTTTTGAAGAACGCGGAACATAATCGATCAATAAATTATCGAAATTGGTTATAGAAACAATCGAGTCGAGTTGTGCCGCATTATAACCTGAGGCATAGAGCCCACCAATCACAGCGCCCATGCTGGTTCCGCCAATGTAATCTATTTTTACTCCTGCTTGTTCAAGTACTTTCAGCACACCAACGTGAGCAAACCCTTTTGCTCCACCACCACTCAAAACCAATCCAATTTTCGGTTTTTTGATGGTGTCTTGCGAAAAAGACGCCTGATAACTAACTAGAAAAAAAACAAACAAGGCAAACTTTCTCATGATGATTTGCTAATTGGTTTTGTAAAAGTCGGTAATTTTTTTGGCTCTTGAAACACCTATAACGTCAGAAATTTCTTTTTCGGATGCCAATTTCAATCTTTTAACACTCTTGAAATGCTGAATCAAGGTTAGCATTGTTTTTTCGCCTATTCCCGGAATGCTTTCTAGCGTAGAATTGAGGGCTGATTTGCTTCTTTTATCTCTATGAAATGTAATCCCAAAACGGTGTGCTTCGTTTCGTAATTGCTGAATTACCTTCAAAGTTTCGGATTTTTTGTCTAAATACAAGGGTATCGAATCACCAGGATAAAACAACTCTTCTAGTCTTTTGGCAATGCCAATTATCGTGATTTTCCCTCGCAAACCCAATTCATCAATACTTTTCAAAGCCGAAGACAATTGTCCTTTCCCACCGTCGATAATAATCAGTTGCGGCAAAGGCTCTTTTTCGTCTAATAATCGTTTGTATCTTCGGTACACCACTTCGGTCATCGATGCAAAATCATCTGGTCCTTTGACCGTTTTGATATTGAAATGACGGTAGTCCTTTTTGCTGGGTTTTCCATCCTTAAAAACGACACAAGCCGCCACAGGATTGGTTCCTTGAATATTCGAATTGTCAAAACATTCAATATGTCGTGGCTCAACTGGCAATCGCAAATCCTTTTGCATTTGTGCCATAATCCGATTCGTATGACGATCAGGATCCACAATTTGTAGTTGCTTCAATTGTTCTATTCGGTAAAACTTGGCGTTGCGAATAGACAAGTCTAAAATCTGTTTTTTATCCCCCAATTGTGGAACCGTAACTTTTATTTTCTCTCCCAAATCCACTTCAAATGGGACAATAATTTCCTTGGATAAGAGCTGAAAACGCTCTCGAAGTTCTATAATGGCGAGCTCTAGTAACTCTTCATCGGTTTCGTCCAGTTTCTTCTTAATTTCCATCGTATGCGAACGAATAATCGAACCGTGCGAAATTTGCAAAAAGTTCACAAAAGCCGCACTTTCATCTGAAACTATCGAAAACACATCGATATTGGTGATTTTTGGATTGATAATCGTAGAACGCGATTGGTAATTTTCGAGGATTTCTATTTTCTCCTTGATTTTTTGTGCCTCTTCAAAGTGCATTTCCCGAGCCAAATCATTCATCAACTTTTTGAAATCTTTCATTGATTCCTTAAAATTTCCTTTCAGAATTTCGCGAATAGCATCGACTTGTTTTTGGTAATTTTC
The DNA here is from genome assembly GCF_044348915.1 of Flavobacterium sp. Classification (GTDB taxonomy): domain Bacteria; phylum Bacteroidota; class Bacteroidia; order Flavobacteriales; family Flavobacteriaceae; genus Flavobacterium. Next base: position 27,278 of record NZ_JBIKRX010000032.1, read on the forward strand.
CAAAGATTCATAACCTTCGCAAGGGCCTTTGCAATTGCCAATATGATATTCCAAACAGACTTTGAATTTTCCGCTTTCAATGTTAAATTTGCTCAAATCGTAATTGCAGGTTCTCAGCGGATATAATTCTTTTATTAATTCTAAAATGGTATGCACCGTTTTGAAACTAGTATAAGGTCCAAAATATTCCGAGCCGTCTTTGACTATTCTTCGAGTAGAAAATATCCGTGAAAAAGGTTCTTTTTTGATGCAAATCCAAGGATAACTTTTATCGTCGCGCAGCAACACATTATAGCGTGGTTGCAGGGTTTTTATGAGATTGTTTTCTAACAAAAGGGCATCGGTTTCGGTAGGAACGACGATGTGTTTTATCGTTACAATCTTTTTGACCAAGACATTCGTTTTGGCCGTGTCGTGAATTTTATTAAAATACGAAGAAACCCTTTTTTTTAAGTTTTTGGCTTTACCTACATACAAAATCTTCCCCTCCTTATCATAATACTGATAGACTCCGGGACCGTCGGGCAAAGTTTGAATTTGAAGTTCGAGAGTTGGGTTGTTCATTTAACAAAGTTAACCTGAATAACCGCAAATTCCAAATTCAGAAACCTAAGGATTTTAACAATCATAAAGATTATTACATTTATCTTTGTCAAAAATATTTTACCCATGATTTACTGGAAAAAACTTTCGCACGACGAAAGAAAGAGCAGAATAGAAAAGGCTTTAGAAGTTAACGTAAATTTTGCTACAGATGCTTCGCTTGGCTATCCAGCTTCGAAACTCGATGGAAAAGTGTTTTATGATGATGCGCCATTTTTACAAGATGCACCCACATTGAAAACCTATGTAGCAAACCCAAATCATATTGGCTGTCATACTTTGGGAACTTCTGAAAGTGCTTTCAAAGGGACTCAAGAAATGGAACGCGAAGTGTTGAACGTTATTGCAGTTGATATATTTAAAGCAGAACCCGGCGGAATAGACGGATATATTTCACCTGGCGGAACCGAAGCCAACATTCAAGCTATGTGGATGTATCGTAATTTTTTTATGTATCAAAAAAATGCAAACTTGGATGAAATTGTCATCCTTGCCTCGGAAGATACTCATTATTCTATCCCAAAAGGAGCCAATGTTCTGATGTTGGATTGGATAAAAATCCCTGTTTCTTACGAAAAAAGAGAAGTTGACACCCAAGCCTTAGAAAACGAGATTATCAAAGCCAAACAAAACGGAAAAAAATATTTTATTGCTATTGCTAATATGGGAACGACAATGTTTGGATCTGTAGACAATCCAAATGATTATACTTCGCTATTAGAAAAACATGGTGCCGAATACAAGCTACATATCGACGGAGCATATGGTGGATTTGTTTATCCGTTTAGCAATCAGAAATCAGTTATCAATTTTAAGAATCCAAAAATAAGTTCCATCACTATTGACGCACATAAAATGCTGCAATCTCCATATGGAACTGGCGTTTTTGTATGCAGAAAAGGTCTAATTGAAAATGTTTTGACCAAGGAAGCAGAATATGTAGAAGGAATGGATTTAACCCTTTGCGGAAGTCGCTCTGGTTCGAATGCAGTGGCGGTTTGGATGATTTTATTCACTTATGGTCCTTTTGGTTGGTTCGAAAAAGTAAGTATTTTGCAAATGCGTACACAGTTTTTGTGTCATGAATTGGATGAATTGAAAGTCGACTATTTTAGAGAACCATTTATGAATATCGTAACTATTCATTCACAATATGTTCGTGAAGAAATCGCCACAAAATATAATTTAATCCCACAACAGCATAATAAAGATAATAAATGGTATAAAATTGTTCTGATGGATCATGTAGAAATACAACATTTGACCTCATTTATAAACGACCTGAAAGCAACTCTTCATGCTTAAAAAGGAATTAAGACATAGTTATAAAACCAAAAGGCAAGAATTGAGCGAAACAAAAATCGACGATTTGAGTTTGTCCATTTCCAATAAGGTCCTCACATTGCCCATTTGGAATAAGACGTATTTTCATATTTTTCTGCCCATTTCAGAACAAAAAGAAGTCAATACAGAATTTATTTTGCATTTGTTATCCGGAAAAGACAAAGAAATCATTATTTCGAAAAGTGATTTCAAAACTAGAGAAATGACCCATTTTCTATTGACAGACAATACCAAAATCAAGAAAAACCAATACAATATTCCAGAACCTGTTGACGGATTAGAAGTTCCAGCAAGTAAAATCGAAGTGGTTTTTGTTCCTCTATTGGCTTTCGACAAAACAGGCCATCGAGCAGGATATGGCAAAGGGTTTTACGATAAATTCTTGAAGGATTGTAGGCCAGAAACCATCAAAATTGGATTTTCCTTCTTTGAAGCAGAAGAAAAAATTGAAGATGTTTATGAAAATGATGTAAAACTGGATTATTGTGTGACGCCGAACGAAGTTTACCGGTTCTAAATGTTTCGAGTTAAAATAAAAAGGCGCTCAAACTACCTAAATGAAAGCCTTTTGCAATACTAAAACAAAACTAACTAATTCAATCCTTATTAATACAAAACAATTATTAATCAACTACAACGTTATAAAAATTAAATTATTGTGTTAAAATAAAAAATAATTGAAAAATTTATTTTTGCGTAACTAATCAGTTTATAATTCAAACTCAAATTTAGCTATTATTACCAATGCTTCCAATACATTTAGGCCATTTTTTATAGTTGTATCAATGACTGAGCGTATTTTAGCAAAGTTTTGTGCTGCAT
>NZ_JBIKRX010000095.1:0-9399 GCF_044348915.1 Flavobacterium sp.
CGTGTAAATCCCATTCGTGCCAAGCTCCTCGGTACAACCACAACCAACAATCACGCATATAAGGTTTTGATTTTAGCCTTTTCAAAGCGGCAAAAATAGCGTTCAAACATACTTCGTGGGTTCCGTGTGGATCGGCAAGATCGCCTGCCGCAAATACTTGATGTGGTTTTATTTTTTCGATAATATCTGCTACAATGGCAATATCTTCTTCGCCAATTGGGTTTTTCTTAACTTGTCCAGTTTCGTAGAAAGGCATATCTAGGAAATGTGTATTCTCGTCTTTTAGACCAATGTATCGTACTGCAGCGTATGATTCTCTTCTTCGGATGAGTCCTTTTAATTTTCGAACTTCGACAGAATCTATTTGATCCTCCGATTTATTCTTCAAGAAATCGATGACTGCTTGAAAATTGATTTTGCTCTCGTCTTCGCCCACAAAATCGTTGCAAACTTCGGCAAATTTCAAGGCTTCATCATCGGTTACAGCGATGTTTCCTGAAGTTTGATAGACTACGTGTACGTCGTGACCTTGTTTGATTAATTTCGAGAAAGTTCCTCCCATAGAAATCACATCATCGTCTGGATGTGGCGAGAACAGAATTACTCTTTTTTTGGCTGGATTGGCTCTTTCGGGACGGTTGCTGTCGTCGGTATTGGGTTTTCCACCAGGCCAACCGGTGATGGTGTGCTGCAATACGTTGAACATATTGATGTTCAAATCGTAGGCAGAACCTCCCGAAGCCAAAAGATCGGACATTCCGTTGTTGTTGTAATCTCTATCAGTGAGTTTTAAAATGGACTGTTTTGTTTTTTGGCACAACCAAACAATGGCTTTGCTTTTCAATTCGTGTGTCCAAATGCATTCACCTACTAACCAAGGGGTTTTGTATCGTGTCAATTCAGAAGCAGCCGATTGGTCTAAAACGAAAGTTGCATTGCCGTGATTTTGTAAAAAAGTTGCAGGCACTTCAGAGCTGATTTCGCCTTGAATGGTTCTTTTGATGATGTCGGCTTTGTTTTGTCCCCAAGCCATCAAAACGATTCTTTTAGAGCGAAGGATGGTTGAAACCCCCATCGTTACGGCTCTTTTAGGCACAAAATCAATACCATTGAAATCGAACGAAGCATCGACTCTGGTAATATGGTCTAAGGTAATGATTCGCGTTCCTGAATTGATGTGTGAACCTGGCTCGTTGAAACCTACGTGACCGGTTCGACCGATGCCTAGTAATTGGAAATCCAATCCACCGGCACTTTTTATCTTCATTTCATAATCAATGCAATATTGATTCAAATCTTCGAAAGGAACGGTTCCGTCAGGAATATTCACATTTTCAGGGTCGATATCGATATGATTGAAAAGATGCTGATGCATAAAATAAAAGTAGCTTTGGTTGTTCTCTTTCGACATTGGATAGTATTCATCCAAATTGAAAGTAACCACATTGCTAAAACTAAGCCCTTCTTCTTTGTGCATTCGAACCAATTCTTGATACACTTTTATAGGCGAAGAACCGGTCGCTAATCCCAAAACGCAAGGTTTGTTCTTGGCTTGTTTGGATCGGATTAACTGGGCTATTTCCTGAGCCACAATTACTGAGGCTTCGGCTGAATTTTTAAAAATTTCGTTGTGAATTTTCTCAAATCGGGTTTCTTCAAATTTCCCTGGGCTTTTATAGCTAATGTCTGGAGTAGTTTCTAAAGCAGTTTTCATTTAGTTTATATTAGATTACAAATTATTTCAATACAAGTACAAAACACGCAATACATTCAATTTCAGTTTAATAATAAACTTAAAAAATCACAATCGAGTTTATGCAATACCTAAACCTTTTTTGCGAAAAATCAATAGCATTCCTGCTATGCAACTGAAGGAATACAAATATAGAAATTATTTTATTAATTACTTTTTAATTACTAAAATATTTTATTAATAAATTTATCCCTGCCTTATAAGTACAATTTGGCTGAACACCAACGGAAAACTAGTTAGATTCTTTTTCAACTTTAAACAAAACAAACCAAACGCTCAATGCAATTGCAGCAAAAAGTCCAATACCACAAGACAGCATATAATCCAAACCTAAACCTTCAGGAGCAACCAAAATATAGGTCACCACCACCGCAGTCATAAAAGCAGAAGGTAGCAACACAAACCAGAATGCTTTGTGTTGTTTCTTTAAATAGACTGCAATTGCCCAAAGTACTACTGCTGCAAGCATTTGGTTTGACCAACCAAAATACCGCCAAATGATAGCAAAATCGACTTCGGTTAATAAAACAGCAATGCCAAAAATAGGAATGGTTATTAATAATCGTTTGCCAATTGTATTTTGGCTAAAATTTATCGAATCGGCAATGGTTAGTCGAGCACTTCGAAAGGCTGTGTCGCCAGAAGTTATGGGTGCAGCTACCACACCAAAAACCGCCAAAATCCCTCCTATTTTTCCTAAGGTGGTGTTACAAATTATATTGACTACCCAAGCTGCATCGTGCCCTGATTGCGCCATCGTTTCGCTCAACTCCTTCACTCCTCCAAAAAATGACATGGCAATTGCAGCCCAAATCAAGGCTACAATCCCTTCGGTAATCATGGCACCAAAAAATACTTTTTTCCCTTGTGCCTCATTGGTCATGCATCTTGCCATTAAAGGCGATTGGGTGGAATGAAAACCAGAGATCGCACCACAAGCAATCGTGATAAAAAGTAAAGGAAAAATGGGGTTTTCATCGGGATTCGAATGCAGGTTCTTAAGGGTATCTACTGATAATTCGGGAATAGTATAATCTTGGAACAACAGAGCATACAACAACCCCACAGCCATTATCAATAATGAAATGCCAAAAACGGGATAAATTTTACCTATTAATTTATCTATAGGAAGCAAAGTGGCTAATAAATAATATACAAAAATCACCACGATTAGCAGGGAAACATTCAACCCGGTTAGTCCATTTAATATGGTTGCTGGTCCTTTTACAAAGACCACGCCCACTAGAATAAGTAAAACAACGGAAAATATTCGCATAAAATACTTTACCCCATTTCCCAGATATTTCCCAACTATTTCTGGAATACTTTCTCCGTCATGCCTTACCGACAACATACCCGAGAAATAATCGTGAACCGAACCTGCAAAAATACATCCGAATACAATCCATAAAAAAGAAACTGGCCCCCACATTGCGCCAGCAATTGCACCAAAAATAGGGCCTAAACCTGCGATGTTTAAAAACTGAATTAAGAAGATCTTTCCTGTGCTCAATGAAACAAAATCTACTCCATCTTCTTTGTAAATGGCTGGAGTGGCTCGCTCTTTATCGATACCAAATTTCCGCTCGATATAACTGCCGTATATAAAATACCCTAGCACTAAAACTACTATACTTATTAAAAAACTAATCATTCTTTTTAAATTAAAGGGTTATGTTCTTCGTCATCATTAATACAAAGATTAAACAATGTATTAATGCGCAATCCAAATATCTTCGATTTCTTCTAATGATTTTCCTGTGGTTTCAGGCACAAAGAAATAGGTTATTAGGAAATAAGGAATACACATTACTGCAAATAACCAAAAGGAAATAGCAGGGCTTAATGATTCTAGCAAAATAGGAGTCAACTGCCCGATTAAATAGGTTCCAATCCAAAGCGAAAAACCAGCCATTGACATAGCCAATCCACGAACTTTTACCGGATACATTTCGGATATCAATACCCAAATCACCACACAAATAGAAATCGCGCAGAAGAAAACATAAGCTATTATCAAATACAATAAAATGGTAGGATTGCCAATATTCATTTTGAAATAGAAACCGATAGCTACCAACATCGCAAACATACCTGTAACCCCAATATAAACGAGTTTTTTTCGACCGATTTTATCAATCAAATACATCCCTAAAATGGTTGAAAGTACATTGACCACACCAATAACTATTTGGAAATCTAATGAACCTTGTGAGGCCATTCCAGCTTCTTTAAAAATAATTGGACCATAATAAAAAATGACATTTACCCCCATAAACTGACCAAAAATAGCCAAACTCATTCCGATAAACAAAGCCGTGCGGTAACCCGGTTGAAACAAAATTCTCCAATCGGATTTTTCCTTTTTAAGAAGCGAATTTCTAGTGTTTTCCAGTTGAATTAAAGCCTCATCAGAACCCAATAATTTAGTTAAAGTTTTCAGTGCTGCATCGCTGTTATTTTTCGCGATTTGCCATCTTGGACTTTCTGGAATAAAAAATATAATCAAGAAGAAAAGAATGGAAGGCACTCCACATAAGCCCAGCATACCTCTCCAATACTCCGTTTGAAAAATGGTTTTCATCCATCCCGTTTCAAATTGGCCAGAAGTAGCCCATTTCAATACTTCAGCATTCGCAAAATAAGAAGCCACAATTCCCACTGTAATAGCTAATTGGTATAAGGTAACTAAAGTTCCTCTGGATCTTGCGGGAGCAACCTCTGAGATATACAAAGGCGAAACAATAGACGCCACTCCTATTCCCATTCCGCCAAGAATACGACACCAAATTAAAGCTTCAAAACTATTGACAAACATACAACCAAAGGCTGAAAACGTAAACAAGGTAGCAGCCAATAACATGGTCCATTTTCTACCTAAAACATCGGCAATTTTCCCTGCAAAGGCAACGCCAACAATGGACCCAATAAGAGCACAACCCACATACCATCCCACGGAGACCGTATCTAACTGGAATTGTTGTGTGACTTGTTCAATGGTTCCCGAAATAACGGCTACATCGTAACCGAAAAGAAATCCTCCTATTGCTCCTATTATCGAAAGGAAAATTACATATCCTATATTCTCTTTTTTATTCATTTGTTTTGGTTTAATGGGTTAGTAGTTGATTTAAAAAATCAGGTTTTATTTATTTCATTATTTAATATCAAAATATTCCTTGTATCTATCGTACAAATGCCCCGCTTGCAAATACGAAGATTGCGGACTCATAAAGTGCGAAAACTCGAAAGTAATTCCTTTTTGGAAACCAGCGCGCTTGGCAGCTTCTAATTTTAAGCGCAATTTATCGAATTTGATTGGGAAGAATTTTATCGGCATATCACGATCAAATGTTTCGGCGTTGGTCCAACATTCTAAACCGTATTTATCGCCTAATTTTTTATTAACCGAAAAGAAAGCATCCAATTCGTCATAATCGATATGTCCGTCTTGGAACGCGCAAGCATCAACAGCCCCTTTGATTCCGTCGAAAATCTCACCCCATTCTTTTTCGTGTTCCTGAACTGAAACCGCATCGGTCTTCGACAAAGTACCTGAAGCCGCCATTACCGCTTTTTTGCCATCAATCCAAGGAGACATAAAAGTTGGAAGTCCACCAGAAACATCTTTGCACAGTTGGCCTAAAGTTCGGAAAGAATCGATAGCACCTTTGGTTTTGCGACTGATTTCGCCACTCAAATACCAACCTCCAAAACTTTTGAAATGTCCGTATTTTTTCCAAACTTCTTCTATAACAAATTTGTTGGATTCAATTTCATAGGTCATATCGCCGGTATCCCAATATTTTCCAGAATCGTACAAACCAAAATAAAACTTCAGTTTGTGCTTGTCGGCCAAACGCAAATACATTTCTAATAAATCGACTGAGGGTTTGTAGCAGCCTTGTTTGATTAAATAATCGGAATTGTAGGTGATGAATTTTCGATATCCCGAACGAATCATAATTACTGTATCGATACCTATGGCTTTCATATGAGCAAAATCGCGATCCCACTCTTTTTCGCCCCAGTTTTGATGCGGAATATCGTGTGAAATTTCATCAAGAAAGGTTCCTGTAATTTTCAGCGCATTTCCCGCAGGAACAATAAATTTAGGTGTTGAATCTAAAATAGAATTTGCAGTATCGATGAGTTCAGTGTTGGAACCACTTTCAAAAGAACTCAAAAAAGGAACACTCATCGCTGATGCCGCTCCGATGCCTAATTTGTTCAAAAAATCTCTTCTTGTTTTCATAATATTTAGTATGTGTGTTTTTTTATTTTTAACCCATTGGGTCTACCATTGACGTTATTTGTTAATTATATAATTACCAATTAAGCAACAAAATACAGTTGTAAGAAAAAAAACAATTTTTTAATTAAAACTCTACTTATCTTATAGAATAATGTGTTTTTAATTTTCTTTTTTGCATTGCCCAAAAAAGAAACAAAAAACGCTAGCCCTTGACTGTTCGCCGACCCACTATTTTCTCAATTCTGAAATCCAACAAACTCGCTACGCTCAAACAGCGTTGGATTTTTCCAGAATTTTCGAAAAGCGGGTCCCAGCCTGCCACAGTCTATGGGCGGGGCATCCTAAGAACATTTTCGTTTCTTTACATCATTTTATATTGCTTTTTTTAGAATAAAAATTATACCTCGAACTGACGTTTTTAATAATTGCATCCAACGGGTTATTATTAAATAATTTGCTTTTTGCTAACTGTATTATCTACTGCCAAAAATATCTATATTTTCCCCACTTTCACCACTAGAAAGGATATCAAAATAACTTTTTCCTGGACATTGCATATCGGTGAATCTTTTGGAATGCATCGGCGCTTTTACAATTTGAGAATTGGCAGAACGGAATAAATAGACTTCAAGCCATTTGGCACCTGTTACTTTTGCTTTGGTAGTTTGCACTGGCTTTCCTTCGTTCGACACTTGGTCTATTGCATTCACCCTTTTATAATTGGCCATAACTTCATTTCGATACCCATCGGCTTCGAATATCTCTTCGTATTTTTTGCCTGCACCTTCTACTACAAACTTAATTTTCTTTGGTTCGATGACTTGAATGCTCATCGAAATGGTTTCGCCTGGATACCAATAATAATTGCTGGTAGCAGGCGCATTTTGATAGACCGCTACTTGCCCTCCTTTGTGACTCGTGCGACGCATAAAAGGTCGAAATGCTTTTCTCTCTTTACTCACACTGCCGTCTGCCTCCCGAATGACTTCCCAAGTCATTCCGATATCTGTTTCTTGATCGTCGGAGGTTCCACCAAGATAAATGGAGGCATTATCTAAGTAGGTTCCTAATTTGTTAGGGTTTTCACGTGTTAAATCGTAGGTCAAAGTTGGTAAAACTACTGTCCCTCCTATTCCCAGCCAAAAATCCTTGCTCGATACTGCTTTTCGATAATACGCTCCAGCAAAACAATTTGCAGAACTTACAGGTGAGACTTCGCTATAAAATTTAGTTTTAATTTGTTCTTCTAAACTAATTGAAGGCACAGGTTGAGCCTGAGAAGAACTCTCGGAACAACTACTAAAAAAACTAATTATAAACAGACTATAAATCCAATTTACTTTCAAAACTTTGTTCATTTTATAAGACTATTAATTTACTATAATTTCATCGACGAATAAAAAAGTGGGCTGCCCTCCTCCATAATGCCAAGTCGGTATTTTTTCGAAAATTGGAGCCACTATTTTGACATATCTTGCTTTCTGCGTGGGGAAGTTTGCTTTTAAATTCTTAACCTTGGCATTGTCTCCTTGTTCTGCAATGGCTATATCTTGCCCATTAACTGGAGTATAGTTTTTCCCATCCTCAGACAAAAGCACTATGAATTGTTTGGGTCCAAAAATCCAATCATTGGGAGAAATAAAAGTATTCATTGCCACTTCCGAAATATCTTGAATGGTTCTCAAATCGACTATTGCTTCTAAATTTTCATTGTACAAACCGATCCAATCGCCGGTACTAAAAACAGTTGTGCCTTTCTTGCCATCGACCAAGGTTTCGGCTCCATTGAAACGATAGCGTTCCGTAGGTTGATTTTTCAGAACAATTGGCTTGAGTGTTGCTTTATTAAACTCAAACGACTGCACATAGACTTTACTTTTTTGGTTTGGACCGATGACAACCGCTTTGACCGTTTCCGATTTATTAATCATAATTTCCTTTTGGTACTTTAAACTGTTGATTGTAGGTTCTTGACCATCCAAAGTATAATAAATTGGATCTTTGCTGGTTGTTTTTAGCTTTAGAATCAAACTGGAATTCTCGGTATTTATATGTATTTCAGGCGAAACTTCCAGAATGCTTTTGGCATAGTTGTACTTTAATTTGTCATAAACAGGCAATAAATCGGACAATCGACCTAAAAAGTTAGCATAATTTTTCTGCTCAGAATTGGTCCACAACACCTCGCTCAAAGCCGCTAGCCTTGGTAAAATCATATATTCCACATGGTCTGAATTTGGCATATATTCCCTCCAAACGTTGGCTTGAGCACCAATAATATGTTGGCGTTGTTCCTTGTTTAAAATCTCAGGAATAGGCTCAAAAGAATAGACTCGTTCGATACTGGTATAACCACCAATGGCCAGGGGTTCAGCATTAGTGTCATTTCCCTGATAATGATCGAAATAACAATGAGAACTTGGAGTCATAATGGCGTCGTGTCCTTGTTGTGCCGCTTCAATCCCTCCCTGAAAACTTCGCCAAGACATAATAGTGGCATTGGGAGCTATTCCACCTTCGAGGATTTCGTCCCAACCGATTATTTTTTTTCCCTTGGCATTCAAAAATTTCTCCACTCGAGCTATGCAATAACTCTGCAATTTTTCCTCGGTGGTGTGTTTGGCATCGCTTTTTAAACCCAACTCAGCTATTTTAGCTTGGCATTTAGGGCAACTCTTCCAAGAGTTTTTAGGACATTCATCACCACCAATATGGTAATAGATTGAAGGAAATAAAGGAATCAATTCCTGAAAAACTCCTTCTAAAAATTCGAAAGTTTTTTCATTTCCCACGCAAAGCACATCCTCCGATACTCCCCATTTTTTTCGTACTTCATAGCCTTCGCCTTTACAACCCAACTCCGGATAAGAAGCAAGTGCCGCCATCATATGGCCGGGCAAATCAATTTCTGGAATAATGGTAATGTATTGTTTTTGAGCGTAGTCGACAATTTCTTTTATCTCCTTTTGAGTATAAAATCCTCCGTGCGGTTTGCCGTCGTAATCCTTTTTGGATTTTCCGACGATTGTTTCAGTTCTTATGGAGCCGATTTCAGTCAGTTTTGGGTATTTCTTGATTTCAATGCGCCAACCTTGATCATCAGTCAGATGCCAATGGAAGGTATTGATGTTGTGCAAAGCGAGAATATCAATGAATTTCTTCACAAAATCCACTGGCGCAAAATGGCGGGAGGCATCGAGCATCATTCCACGGTAGCCAAATCGAGGATAATCTATTATAGACACTATTGGCAATTCCATTTGAGTCTTTGAATCGGAAACGAGCAGCACTTTGCGAAGCAACTGAACACCATAAAAAGTTCCTGCTGATGTAGCGCCGTTGATACTAATCTTATTTTGTGTAACTTCGAATTTGTAAGCTTCCCTGTTTT
>NZ_JBIKRX010000033.1:0-29524 GCF_044348915.1 Flavobacterium sp.
GTCTGCATCTTCCTTAAATCGCTTGTTAAATGTTATTGAATTCACACCTATAAATTTCTCCCTTGTACTCATTTGACAAAGGTAATACTATTTTCGTTTTTGGGCGGCCTAAACGCCTATACCTAATAATTTAATTCATAAGGTAAAGGAGGATTAAAAACACCGTTATTTTGGACACCATAAATCGATCCATTTTGAGTAAAAGTATTTGTAACTTCGTTGGCTACTAATTTAGGTATAAAATAGTTCGCACTCCCATTTACAATTGTATTTCCAGAAGCTCCAGTTGCTCCTTGAGCTCCATTACAAACATATTTTGTTTGCGTAGCATTTACTTCATTGGCATCAAGTACACCGTTTATGTTTGAGTCTAACCCTACTTCTATCTTCGTACCTCCACTTGTACAATTAGATCCTGCAGGCTCAATGGTAGTCTTTATTAATGTATTTAACCCATTTAGACCTGCAATTCCTGGTGAACCATTAGTTCCTGCAATACCTTGAGGTCCCTGAGAACCAGATACTCCAGTATCTCCTTTCAAACCTTGAATTCCTTGTGTTCCCGCAGGCCCTGCAATACCTTGAATACCTTGAATACCTTGAATACCTTGTACCCCAGTATCACCTTTTACCCCTTGAATCCCTTGTGCTCCTGTTGCTCCTGTTGGACCTTGAGGTCCAGGGATAGTAGATGTTGCAGAATTTGCAGCATAAAATGCAAAAGGAACTGCTGTAAAGGGTTGATTGCTGATTTCAAGAAAACTAGAACAATTTCCTGTTGTATCTAATTCAACAACAAGATTTTTTGGATTTCCATCCCAATTAATAGCTGCAAAATTAAGTGCTGTACCACCTGTTTTTGTTCCTGTACCAATTATTACATTGACCATCCCAAATTCATCTGTAATAGTAGCTAATGTTTCTTGATATTCTAAAAGAGATGCTCCTTTTAAAATTTTAAAGCGCAAGCAAATGTTTTTGTTTACTAATGGTGCTCTTGAGTTATCAGCTCCTGGAAGTTCCTCTCCTTTTGGATTTAATATTACTGCCTGATAAGTAATTCCGTTTTGAGCGTTTGAGAATAATGCGAAAAACAGTAAAAATAAAATGTATATTTTTTTCATATTAATTATTAATTAAAGGCATAATGAACGCCAAATTGTAATTGGTTAGTGCTAAATGATAATTTTTGGTCTGAAGTATTCGTCGGGTTAAGTCCTATGCTATAGTTATATCCTAGACTTATGAATCCATCAGAAGAAAGATTGTATTTTATTTGAACCCCTAATGAAGGTGTAACTAATAATCCTGAGAATTCTTTTTCATCGGTCAAGTTATAATAAGTACCATCAATACTTTGTTTACCACTAATTATGGTTGCAAGATTTAATCCAAACTTGGGAAGAATATCAAAATCACTTTTTTCGATAATAGAATATGTTATTCCTCCTTGAAAACCGAGATATTGTGTTTCCCAGGAATAACTATTTGCTGAGTTACCACCTACATTATTGTATTCATTCAATGCCAAGCCTAAAGAATAGGCAAACTTTTCATTGTTTAGTGACTTGATGTAGCCTAACTCATAAAAATTCCCTGTTCCACTTTTAAGATTGGGATTCGAAGCACCACTAGAATCTTTGAAATTATAAGTGGTAAAGTTTTTTCCCATTGAGAAATAAACTTCTTGTGCTTGGGCATTTTCTAATGACCAAAAGATTGCAAGCAAAAAAATTAATTTTTTCATTATTTTTTTAATATTTGTGAATAATAAGTATAGTTAGGTGCTGTTAATCGAGTCAAATAATTACTAGAGGGCAATTGTGCCAAATCAATAGTTAAGAGAGTTTCAGAAGCCATTTTTTCGTCTTTAAAAACCAATCTTCCACGAATATCAAATACCTCTATTTGTATTTTGTCTTTAATGGGTACAGAAAACTGAAAATTTATAGTAGCTACAAAAGGGTTGGGATAAGTGATGGTTGAAATGTTAGTGGTTATATTGTTATTGACATATTTTTTCCAATTACTTTGTTGGAATCCTTGACCAACAGTATACCCATTTTTATAGTTACCAATTGCGCTTTGTTGCCCAATAGACTGGCTGACGAGCATTCCATTAGCAATCTCAACACTTTTTCCCTGTGCAGAAATCATTTGGTGATGAAGATCTTGACCAAAGATTGATCCACTAATAAATAATAATATTAAGTATTTCATTTATATGTTTTAAAATTTGGGTTTTAGTAAAGGCATTTTTGTTAAAAAATGCATAAATGTAATGATTTTATAATTAGATTGAACTAAAGTTTTCCAAGTATAGGCAAATAAATTTATAATTTATTTTATGGGGAGGGCTATAGAACTTGAAAATGATACCAGGGGGTTTTGGATGGGAGGATCCTTCCATTTCACTTGCACACCATAAAAACTAAATTTGGTTAAAATTTTAGGAAATAATATTTTTGACAATTGACTGAAAAATTATTACACAACTAAATGAACTCCCGAAGAGAGACTGATTTTATTGCTTTTTAAATGTCCATATAGAGTATTTATTATATTCATCTTTACCAGAACTAAGTACTAATTTAGTAATTGTAAGAGATTTAATAAAGAATGCAGCTCCAGAATAACCGCTATTAACAGGAGTTATAGATAGTAAATCATTAGTGACAGTATAGGTATAATTTAACAGTTTGGGATCACAGTTCGCTAATAAAGTTGAGGGGTCATCAGTTGTAGCTCTAAATACAATCTCTTTACTATTTTTAAAGTCAAATTGCCAAAATGCCGATTGACAAGTTGTAATATCTTCTATAGGGTTGTCTATTTTTCCATAAGTGTTAGAAATTAAATTCCATTTACCTACTAACAAACCGTCAGAAATTAATTGAGGAGTATTAGAATCATCTCTAGAAGAACAAGATTGAAGCAGTATGAATGTAATGCTAAGTATATAAATTAGTTTTTTGATATATTTCATTTTGAAAATTTTTATAATTTATAACACATAGAAAGTGAAAACACTCTGTTTTTGGTTACAGAGGTGGATTTGTCAATATCGCACAAACCTATGTTATAACGAATTCCTGTAGAAATTTTTTCAGAAATATCATATCCAGCCCCAATATTCAAACCATAATCTAAGGAATTATAACTAGAAATATTGTTATAAACGATGGATGGTTGTCCTGTTAAAGTTTGCTTAACTTTAGAGTTTATTAGAACACCTATTTGTGGCCCCGCTTCTAAACTAAATTTTTCAATAATATAATATTTAAACAAAACAGGGATGTTTATATAAGATAAATTAAAAAAAAAATCTGAATTACGGATAGGTTCATTAGGATCATAATTCTGTCTAATTTCATCACTAGATTTACATCCTTGTAAAGAATATAATAATTCAGGCTGAATAGAAATTTTATCGGAAAGTTTCATTTCGACAAAACCGCCTAGGTGGAATCTTATTATTGGAGATGTATTTAATAATTCAACCAATCCAGTGCCATACTGATTTGCAAGGTTTAAACCTCCTTTTATTCCAAATTGAGTATTTTGCGCAGATGTAAGCCCAATTGCAAAAATTAATAATGCTGTTAAAATATATTTTTTCATAATTTTCTTTTGTTTTTTTATTGGAATGCAAACTTAATTCATTGCAATTTAATAAGCTTACGGTTTTCCACATTTGAACAAAATAATTTTATAATTCATTTTTATGGGGAGTACTATCGAAGGTAAAAACAACACTAGGGAGGTTTTGTAGGAAGGAGTCTTTATTATTACGCACAGAAAAAAAACAATCAAATTTTGGAAAATTTTGGAAAATAATTTTTAGCTATTAATTAACAAAATACTTTTTTAAAACACAAATACGAACAAGAAAGATCTGATCTAATTTCAGCTATAAAAAATGAACAAAAAATAGTTATATTTGAGCAATTAAAAATAAAAAAAAATGAAAATTTCATCAATAATTATTTCGCTGACAATATTAATATGTTTAAGTTCTTGCCAATCTGTGTATTACCAAGTTTATACTACAAAAACCACTAATAACATTGTTATCAAAGACAATACTCTAGTATTTGAAGATGATAACTGCAAAGTAACATATGATTTATGGGCTAATGGCGGAAATTTTAGCTTTAAATTTTTCAACAAAACGAATGACAATATCTATATCCATATGGATGAAAGTTTTTATGTGAAAAATGGGATGGCTAATAACTTCTTTAATAACAGAATTTATTCTAAGTCAAGTTCTTCTTCATATTCAAATTCCAATACCGTTTCAAGCTCAAACTCAATTTCTGGTTATGGTTCAAATTCTAAATCAATTTCGGTTTCAGGCTATAATGCTTATAATTTATTACAAACAAATAAATTGATTAAAACAAATAGTTTTGGTATAACAAATACTTTTGGGGTATCCAATACATTTAAGACAACGGAAGGATTTAGTAATTCTGTCACTAGTATAGAAGAAAAAATAATAATTGTCCCAAAAAAATCAGCAAAAATTATTTATGGCTTTTATATTAATAAAAACATTTTAAAATTTAAAGATTTAATAATGCGTCCAAAAAACAATAAACCAAATACAATTCAATTTACTATGGACAACAGTCCTGTAATTTTCAACAATTTAATATCTTACTCATTAAATAGAGATGATAAATTAATAGAAATAGACAATAATTTTTATGTTTCAGAAATATCAAATTATGACAGCAAAAATATAATTGAAGCAATAAATAAAGATGAAAACGGAAAATTTATTAAGCCAATACGATACTTTAAGGTAAGTTCTCCAGACAAATTCTACATCAAGTATCAATAATTAAAGTAGAGGAGCTAACGAAGCTTTTTTAAGAAATCAATAATATTGGATGTTTACAGGAATGTAACTATTTCTATTATTTATATTGAAAAAAATTATTCTATAACCAAACTGGTTAGAAATTTTTGAAAAATAATTTTTAAAATGATTGCTTAAATATATCAATTAACCAATTTATCGCTATATATATTACCTATGTTCCCTTGGTTTAGTTTTTGGTTTAGAAGGAGGAATTAGGGGGTGGTGTGTTTACAGCTTTAAAACTTAACCTAGAAATAATTTAAAAGCACGAAAAACCGCCTATTGCAAATGTGCTGTTACAAGCTGCCCTTATTCTATGCTTTGTTGTCATTGGATTCGCTTTTTGCTTTATTGTCTGTTACAAACCAAGATGCAATAAATGCAGTAAATGTCCCGAATAAACCTACACCTGCTGTCATTAAGAATGCAGCAATAATTCGTCCTTCTGTTGTCACAGGAAATTTGTCGCCATAACCAACTGTTGTAATAGTAACGTAAGCCCACCAAATTGCATCTTCGGCTGTTTTTATATTGCTATTTGGGTCGTTTTCAACTTGTAAAATTCCAATTGCAGAAAAAATTACTAGTAAGATTGCAATTACGGATATTGACGTGAAAGCCCCTTGTGCTTTATCAGCAAAAATATGATTTACAAGATGTCTTGTTGAACGAAAAGCTCTTATAACTCTTAGTAGTCTAATAAGCCTTAAAAGTCTGCCTGCACGAAGAAAACCGACCATAGGAATACTTGAAAGCAGGTCAATCCAACCCCATCTCATAAATTTCAATTTGCTTTCTGCTTTGTAGAAACGTATTGAAAATTCAAAAAAGAAAAACGCACAAATTGTATTATCAATGTAATTCAATAAAATTGATGTTTCTGTCGGAAGAACGAAAACGGTATCAACTATTAATGCTCCCAATACATAAATTGAGAGTATGGTAACAATGACATTTAAAAGTCCAAGTTTGTTTTCAGCATTGTTTAATGTAGTCATAATTTTTATCTAATGTTGATAACACCTTCCGCTTGAACTTGTCGTCATTCTTTTGCATCTACTACCAGTTTTAGTAGTTCCAGAGCATTGAGATGAAGACGAACTGCTTTTTGTTGTTTTATTTGGATAGCTCTTGATTTCTTCGGTATTGCTTTTCGGAGTGTCACTATTAATTTGCCCTTCGTGATGATAACAATATCCACTAAGATTCAATGTTTTGTTTTTACATCTATCTCCAGCTTTTGTTATTCCATTACATTGAACAGATTCTGTTGCTTTATTTTCATCTTTTTCACTTGTTGTTTTGATGTTCTTCCAAGACCAACATTTAATACAAAGTGTTTTTTCAATCAATTCTTCTTGGTCGTCTTGTAATAATGGGAAGAAGTCAATTCCAGTCATTTTTTCAACGCTATCAATTGATACAGCATAATATTGAAGTTGTTCCTTAGAGCCAATATTTGGAAGAATAAAACCAATGCCTTTTATGTTTGGTTCACTGTAATCTAAAACTACCTTGTAATAATAATTTGGAATGGAAACTTTATTTGGTCCAATTGTTTGAAGCCCATTTGTTAATACTGGTCCAGTAACAACGTATACAGTATTGTTTTCAATTGCCCAAGTTCTGACTAATTCCTCCAACTTTTTCCATATCCCTCTGTTGAAACTGGGTGTCTGCGGACTCATATTACTATAATAAAATGATTCAGCCATTGAGTTAGATGACCAACCCATATCAGATGCAGGAGCTAAGTGTCCTCTGTCATAACCTGAACCTTCGTAATCTTTGTCAGAAGCAGTCCCTGTTTTTACTTTTTGGTCTGATATGAATTTATCCGTTCGTTCAAAAAGTTTATTTGTTTCCTCTTTGGTAAGGTCGTAGGCTACCCAATTTGCTTGTTCGTGTGTTTCATTGTATAAAAGCGAATACCCTGTATGTGTGATAATTTTGTCTTTGAAATTAGTTTTTGGGAGTTCTAATTTTGTTATACTTGTAACCTTAATATTATATGATGGAATGCTGTCAGCGTATAACCAAGTGCCGTCTTCATACAGCAACACAGTTTTTCCGTCATTTGTTTTTACTTCTTGTTGTCCAAAAGTCAATGCTTGGATTGCAATAAGGGAGAATAATGTCAGTATAATTTTTTTCATTCCGTATCGTCTGTTAGGGTTGATTATAACTAGTATATAGGCAAAATAAACTTTCGTATATACAATTAAATTGGGTAGATTAGCAAAGGTTTGTTTCGCTTTATTTATTCTCAAATATATTGTTTTTTTTTTACAAATCATCTAAAGTACTTTTATTTATTACAAGTGTTTTAGTACATTCAAATGAATCATCAAAATAGTATCAGGTATCATCGGTATCAAAACCCTTGGGAAATGAAACTAATGATACCTGATACCAAAATATTCTAAACTTTTTTAATTAGTATCAGTTCGCTCAAACTTACCGTAGTTTGATACTTGTGATACTTGATACTTACGAAAGAACTTCTTCACATTCTTCAAAATCATCATCCCCAGCATTATTTGTTTTTAAGCGATATTTGCCCTCAACTTTTTCAATGAATTCTGAAATTGTAAGTGCCTTTATTGCTCTTTTTGCTGTTGCTTCTCCTTTATTCGTGATTTCCACAAACTCTTTTACAAAATCACCATAAGACATTGAATTGTTTTCTAAAATTACTTCTGCATAATTTTCTAATTCTTTTTGGGAATCTTGTTTCTTGCCACTTTGAGATTGAGTTACTAATTCATTTGTGGGGATCAATTTACCTGTATTTGTAAAAAGCAAAGTATCTTCCGAAAACTTTAGCTCTATTGAGTTTTGTTTATATTCTTTCGGACAGTAATTCCCTTTAACAACTGTAAAATAGCGAATATCCCCAACACCTTCTGATAAGATTATTGCTAAACGTACTTTTTGTACTAACCCTGATCCACCTTGTATGTGTTCTTGCCCAGGATTACTATTATAAGCTCCTTTGTTGATGTGATGTACAAACAATAGAAGGCAATCGTGCTTTTTGGCAATTTTGTCAAACAGTTTTACTGTATTTCGCATAACCATATTATTGTTACTATCATTACCAGTAAAGATGTCTCCAAAACTATCTACTACAACTAAATCAGCTGGCTCATCGGTTAAAGCTTTGTCTAGTTGTTTCAAAATCTCTTCTTGTTCCATTGAAGCAGCAAACATAAACCGCAAGTTTTCTTTTACTTCTTCTCCAAGTCCATTCATTTGCATATTTAATGACGTTCTTGTTGAATCTTCATTGTCTTCAGTTGCAACGTAAATTGATTTGTTGTGAATGGCGTTAATTTCGAAACCAATTATATCTTTTAGCCCTAATGCAACTTGAATGCATAGTTGTCTAGCAAACTGACTTTTTCCAATATCAGGTTTACCAGCCAAAACTGCAGTTCCTTTTTGTGGAAATATTGGTTCCATTAGATAACTTGGCTCAACATTTCCCATTGCCATTAATTCTACAGCATTGTACATAAACTTTTCATCTTCTTCCTTGAAAACTTCAGATTGATGTGTTGTTGAAAGCAGTTCGTTTAATTGTTCTATCGTATTTCCTCCTGAAAAATAGTCTGAAATATCTTTCCCCCCATCTTGAAATTCTGGTAAAACCAATCGATGAAAACCGTGTGTTTCAGCTAAAATAGAGGACTGCTTTAACCCTGTTTTATCATTGTCATACAGAACAACAATTTTATCAAAACGACGCTTTAATTGCCCTGCTATTTGATAGTCTAGAGTGGCTGTTTCGCTGTTTAACGTGATTGCATTATAACCGCGAGCTGAGAGTGACATTACGTCTTTTTCACCACCTGTAATAATAAGTATATTGCTATTTTCAGGAAGTTGTTTCCATCCAAAAATAAATCCTGGCTCTTTGGTTCCCAAATGTTGAAATTTATATTTTTTTTCATCCATTGGCTTGTACAATTTTACCCAATCATCATTCTCGTATGCAAAACTTAAATTATCACACGTGATCTTAAACTTAATTCCAGCTTTAGTAACTGAACTAAATTCTTGTAACGATGAAACCTTAAACCTTTCGAGTGTTTTTTCATTTATTCCGTATTTTTCCCAAAAAGCAAGATCAATAGCATCGAATGGTTTCTTCACTATTTCATAATCCTTAGCAGCAATCTTTTCGCTTACTTTAATCGGTTGAAATGGTTGTTTAGAAACATCTTTCTTTTGGCACAATTCATCATAAATCTTTTCTAATGCTTCTTGGAATGAAAGATTATGAAGTTTCATTACAAGATCAAAGCAGCTACCACTATCCCCAGTGGCAAAATCTTTGAATCTCCAGACTCCTGTTGCTGTATCTGGGAATACATTAAATGAAGGTGTTTCTTGTTGTACGCTAATCAACGGATTGCTAAAGTTTTTACCTGCAATTAAGCTTCCTTTACCATAATAAGGTTGTAAATAGTAGCTAAGTATCTCGTAGCTACTCACTTTTGACAAAATTATTTCTTTTGAAATGTTCATAGCTTACTTTTTTAATAAGATTAAACATTCCAATAGCTCACTCCTTTTATAGTAGCGTCTTGCACCTATGCCATAGGCTTTGACTTTACCCTTATTGGTCCAAGCCCACAATGTGCTGCTGTCGATTTTGAGAAAGTCACAAGTTTGTCCTCGTGTAAGCAATTCTTCTGAATTGTCTTTAGATTGAATTCCGCTATGAAATTCTTGAATACCGTTTTTAACGGATGTGTTAATCAGTTGTTGAAGTTGTTCAACTGAAAGTGCTTCTAATAAAATTGAATTTGTTAACATAATTACATCATTAATTGGTTTATAATGATGCAAATTTTGGGAGGTATATTAGTGGGTATTTTATAGGTACGTACCTTGACATACCTGAGTTATTTAGTAATTTTTTTCTATATAATCAATAATGCTTTTGTTATTATTGGAAAGTGAAATTATTTTTTCCTTCCAATCATCTGTTAATATATTCTTTAAAGATTTTTTGTCTTTTATATCGAGTCTAAATTTTAAAACATTTCTATAAAAACTTTGTCCCTTAGAACCTTTAATTCTCTGTCTACCAATTTCTTCAATATCATCCTTAATTAAACTTCCTTCACTATTTTCAGGAGGTGAAGCATTGGCCGCTTGTAATTCCAACAAATAAAGTATTGCGTGCCATTTTTCAGAAAATTTTTTTGGTTTTTCATCTAAAGTTTTTAATTCTGTATTATTAGATGATTTAGTTGTGATTATAATTTTCTGTTCACTTTTCTTTTTAAAAAAATTATCTTTATTAAAATCTTTTGAAATATTCAAAAATTTTTGAATAGCATCTAATCTTTTTTCTTTTTCTGTTTTTATCATTAATGCTAAAGACTCTTCTTTTTCACCTAAGTCCCTTAATTCTTTAATCATTTCTTTGAATGAGTCCTCACTCTTTTTAAAAAAATCTTTAAAACCGTTTTGCTTTGGAAAATTATCATTTTGATTACCGAAGTCTTTAAGCGCTTCTTTAATGTTTTTACTTATCAATATTTTTTTCTTTGTTAATTCAAGAAATTTTAAATACTCTTCCATAATAGATAATTTTTAAAATTAAAAATAACTCGTTAATTCCATAGCGATGTCCTTGTTACTTTTACCAATATATGTTAAAAACATTGCTTCTGTTGTGTGCCCAGTGATGTACATCAAAAACGAAGTTGGTATAATTCCGTAATTATTTGTAGCAAAGGATCTTCTTCCAATGTGCGAAGATACTAATTCGCATTTCTCGTATTCTTTTTCTACTTTCTTTTTTGTATCGTGGTCAAATTTTACACCTTTTGTTGGATCTTCAATTTTGGCTGCTTTGCAAACTTTCTTTATGTGCTCATTGTATTTTTGGTCTGAAATCTTTTTTGGAAAATCACCATTGTATTTTTTGAGTATTTCCATTATTTTTTTATGCAATGGAATTGTCATTATTTTATCAGTTTTGACTTGTGTAAATTCAATAAGTGGCTTTAGAATTCCTTTTTTGTCTTTCTCATATCTAATCATAGATTTGTCAAAACGAAGGAAATCAGAAACCCTCTGACCACAATAACAGCTAATTAATAACCAATCACGAGCATTTTCTAGCCCTTCCGTTAAATCTTTGCTTTCTATCTTTTCAATACTTTCAATTTCCTCCAATGTTAAATAGATATTTTCTACTTTGTGGTATTTGGCTTTGATGCTATCGAGTTGATGATGCGTTTCTACTCCATTTGCTTTTGCGTGTCTGCAAAATGTTTTAATGAAACGAATGTTTCTCGCTGTGGTGTTTGGTGCATAACCAACACTAATGCAATATTTTTCAAAATCCATTTTAAATTTTGCATCTATATCACGGATAAATAAAATTGATTTGGTATGTTTTTGGTAACGCTGCACTAGGTGTTTAATAACATTGCATTTTGTTATTGTGCTGCTTTTTACATCACTTCTTTTAAATTCAATAAACGTATCAATGTAATCCACTAATTTATCTGGATGCTTCTCTGTTACTTGTGGAGGGTTAACAAAATCTTTAAGCCACAAAGAATCAACCACCTTAACACCTTTGCTGTTGTTGTACTCTTTTAGTAGATCATTTTTCAAAGTGGCTAAATCGGTATCTAGATTTGCAAAGTCAACCATCTTTAAGAGTTTCTTTAGAGGTCTTTGCTCAACTTCATCCCAGTTTGTAGGATCGATATGATAATTTGTTTTAGCTTTGATGTCAAGAGTTCTTCCATCGCGTAATCTGATGTAAATTACTGCTGGACTTTTTTTGCTTTGCAAGAGTAGATTGATTGATGCCATATTCTTTTATAAAGCACAAAATTATAAAATCTAGTCCACATTTAGCCCACATTTGTCAAAAATTATCCAAAAACATCCAAACACATTCAAACATAAATCCATTTAAAACCGTCTTAAAGCATTGTATTTGTTGGATTAAATCGAATAAATAGTGGTATTTTGAATTTCAGCATTTTGGATAAATGCAGTCCCTCTTTCTCCGCTGGTTATTTCAAAAAACCTACCAAAACCCTTTAAATCCTATGATTTAGAGGGTTTTTTAATTTACTCCCTATCCAAATTATTCATAGTTTCTCATTCTAAAGGGGTACAATTCGGGGCACTTTAAAAATTCAAATTCATTGTGCCCCTACCTTTGTAAACCCTTTTAAAACAAGGGGTTCATTCATTGAACATCTTGTTTTGTGTTGATAGTTTTTCTAAATTTCTATTAACTTAAAGGTTACCAATTATGGACAATCCAATTTCAATCCTTTTTTATTTAAAAAGAGTCAAAGTCAATGCTCAAGGTTTGGCTCCAATTTTTCAACGAATTACCATCAATGGTAAACGATTGGATAACAGTACTGGCAAGTTTGTTGACCCAGACAAATGGCACTCCGAAATGTCTAAAATGAAAGGGACTTCGGAAGAAGCTCGTTCAATCAATGGACATCTTGACAATTTAAAATCAAAGATTTTAAATGTGGAGAAAAATTTAATCAAAAAAGACATCCCGGTAAACTTTGAAACCTTTAAAAATGAGTTAACCGGTAAAAAAGAACGCGAACGAATGTTAGTTCCTATCTTCCAAGAACACAATCGCAAAATCAAAGAACTGGTTGGACAGGAATATGCACCTGGAACATTGGAACGCTATGAAACCTCGTTGAAGCACACCAAAGATTTTATTTTCTGGAAATACAACATCACGGACATCAATATCGAGAAGATAGATCATTCCTTTATCAAAGAATATGAATTCTACTTGCGTAGCGAACGAAAATGCGCCAATAATACCGCTGTCAAATACATCAAGAATTTCCACAAAATCATCAACCAGTGCTTGGCCAATGGCTGGCTGAGTAAGAATCCTTTCGCAAATTACAAAGCGAAAATCAAGGAAGTAGTTCGCGATTTCCTTTCTGAAGCCGAAATAGAGCAAATGATAAACAAAGAATTTGTTTCAGAGCGATTGGAACTTGTTCGTGACATATTCGTTTTCAGCTGCTTTACGGGCTTGGCATATATCGACGTGAAACAACTAACGCTGGACAATATTGCCTTGGGAATAGATGGCGATAAATGGATATTCAAGAACAGACAAAAAACCGATACCGCTTCCAAAATCCCCTTACTGCCAATGGCGCAGGAAATCATCAACAAATATGCCGAGCATCCAGTTTGCAAAAATGAGAAACGCCTCCTCCCTATTTTAACCAATCAAAAAATGAATGCCTATCTCAAGGAAATAGCAGATGTTTGCGAAATCAAAAAAGAGCTGACATTCCACATTGCCCGCCACACCTTTGCCACAACGGTGACACTCTCCAATGGTGTTCCTTTGGAAACCGTAAGCAAAATGTTGGGACACACCAGCCTTAAAACCACCCAACACTACGCAAAAATTCTGGACAAGAAAATCAGCGAGGATATGATGATTTTAAAATCAAAATTCAAAAGCAACGGAGGATCTCAGGCCAAAATAAAAACCAACTAGGATAGCTATAATGAACAAAATATAAGTGGGGAGCATCACTGCTCCCCACTTTTCTATTTATTTATCCCATTTATAAAATCTACAATATCTAGTTTTATAAATTCCCAATATTTTCCTCTTAGGCAATCAGGTTCAAAATCACCATCAGCACTTTCAAAATCACTAAACTTGCCTATTAACGACGCTCTGTCGTGAGTATAAGGATAGCGCTTTTCGTGTAGGGTAAACATATCAGAAATTGAATAATCATCTTTTAATTCGTGAATGTCCCAAAAATCCTTCTTCCTCCCAGTTCTTAATATTACATCAAGCTTCATCGCTATTATTTCTTCAATACTAGCCAACCGCAAACCATCAATGAGTAGTGCTTCGTCAATAAATGAATCCGTATAAAACAAGTCTAATTTTATGCAATTTAATTGATTATCACCAATAAAATAACACTTTCCCATTCCTATAACTTTATAATTATTGGTATCAACATAAGGATAGTTAGTACGTAAAAAAGTATCTATCGCCTCAAAGTCTACAGAGCCATATTCTGCATCAGTAAAAAGATCTATATCTACAGACATTCTGTGTCCTCTGTACAAACTTAATGCAGTTCCTCCCACAAGTCTGAAATCAGCAAAGACATCGGCTATCATTAAATCGGCCAAAATTTTACGCAATAAAGGCGTTACAGTATTATAATGGAGCATTTTGAAGGCGTTTATTTAGTAAATCATCAACAGTTTTAGCTCCATAAAATCGAATAATTTCGTTTTTCTCTATAGCATTACCGCGCTCAAAAACTCTTTTAATAATCGCTTTTTTCTGTTTTTCCCAGTCAAGGGATGCCATTTTAGTATCCCAAAACAATACAGGTCGCAATTGTGGTAAATTAGTCCAACTTATTTGTTGCTTCCTTTTTTCTTCTTCAATTTCGTAATACACTTGTAAAATCATAAAATAACCTTCTTCTAATCCGAGAGCTCTTTCAATTTTTAGAGACAACGCTGTATTCATTCCTCTTTTACCTTTGGTAATAGCAGTTAGGGTTTGAGGATATTCTTGTAAAGAAAGAGCAAAAGACCCCTTACGCAATTGGCGTTTTTCTAATTCCCGCTCCAATACTAAGCCGGGATGAATCCCCTTTAATTGATTTAATTCTGATTTCATAATACAAAAATAAACAAATTTGTTTACAAATCAATGTTTAGCAACAAGAAATTAATATGTAGCTTTTTAAAATCAAAATTCTCTTCAAAACCCCAAATTGTTAAGAAGTTACCACCACTCCTTTGAAAACAAAAAAATAACCCTGAAGCAGTACTTCAGGGCTATCACTAACAAAAAAATATAAAATAATATAAATCTACAAATCAGTAATAGGAGAATATTTAGGAACTAAAGATTTCATTATTATCCAACCTATCAAATAACAAACCGAGCAAATGGAGAAAATGATAAAATATCCTGCTTCTATTCCTTCAAAGCCCATAAATAACATATTGGTTTCTTTGGTGTAATCGAACAACAATCCTGAACTTTTATTGATTAAGGTTGATCCTAAACCTCCGGCTAAACCACCAATTCCAGTTATTGTAGCAATTGCTTTCTTAGGAAACATATCACCAACAGTGGTAAAAATATTAGCCGACCAAGCCTGATGTGCTGCTCCAGAAATCCCAATTATAATAACCGGTAGCCAATAGGAAATATGTCCCAAAGGTTGCGCAATTAATGCTAATAGGGGGAAAAATGCAAAAATCAACATGGCTCGCATTCTACCTTCGTAAGGGTTCATTCCTTTACTTTCTACAAAATACGTTGGCAACCAACCACCAATAATTGACAGTAAAGTAATCATATATAGAACAAATAATGGCAATGCAGCTTGAGTGGAGTCCATACCATAAACAGAACTTAAGTAGGCTGGTGCCCAGAATAAAAAGAACCACCAAACCCCATCGGTCATAAATTTACCAATGGCAAATGCCCAGGTTTGTTTGTACTTGAAACAATCCATAAAGGCTATTTTATCAGTATTCTCAGCTACGTAACCCTCGATCTTACTATCGGCGGTAATATCCTGATGAATGTATTCTAGTTCTGCAGCAGACACTCTTTTATGCTTTTCTGGTTTATCGTACATAAAAATCCAAAAGCCCATCCAAACAAAACCTAAAGCACCAATAATAATAAAAGCGGCTTCCCAACCAAAGGCTCTTGCTATAAATGGAATAGATATTGGCGCTGCCAAAGCACCAACTGTAGCGCCAGCATTAAAGATACTTGTTGCTAACGCTCTATCTTTTTTAGGGAAAAATTCTGCTGTAGTCTTTATAGCGGCAGGAAAATTCCCTGCTTCACCCACAGCTAACACAAAACGAGCAAAGATAAAAAGTGTCACACTAACATTGATTACCATCCCGGTATCATTAACCGTGCTGATAACATCTTTTGCTCCTTCAAATCCTACAAACCATTCTCCAGTTATAATGCCGGAAGTTGCTATCCCACAAAAAGCATGCAAACATGCCCCAATTGACCATATTCCGATAGCCCAAAGAAATCCTTTTTTGGTGTCCATCCAGTCTACAAATCTTCCAGCAAAAAGCATCGATATTGCATAAAAAATAGAGAACAAAGCGGTGATGTTTCCGTAATCATTGTTGGTCCAATGAAATTCGGGCGCTATAAAATCTTTCCAAGTCAAAGACAGCACTTGCCTATCAAGATAATTAATGGTTGTTGCAAAAAAGAGTAAACCACAAATGGTCCATCTGTATTTTCCTATCGATTTATTGGTCTCGCTCATTGGTTGGTTTTTATTAGTGGTTTTTAAATTAATACATTTTTTGTCTAAATTGCTGTTGGGATTTACAACTCGATATTGAAATATTTTTTGGCGTTACTATAACAAATGTCTTCGACCATATTTCCTATAAGTTTCATATCATTAGGCAATTCTCCTTTTTCGATTTCATCGCCTAATACATTGCACAAGATACGTCTAAAATATTCATGTCTTGGGAAAGAAAGAAAACTTCTTGAATCGGTTACCATTCCAACAAATTTGCTTAACAAGCCAAAATTAGAAAGTACATTCAATTGTTTTTCCATCCCATCTTTTTGGTCTAAAAACCACCAAGCAGCTCCATATTGCATTTTACCTACTACAATTCCATCATTGAAATTAGCAGCCATAGCAGCAAACATTTCGCTGTCTCTAGGATTTAAATTATAGACAATTGTATTTGCTAACCCATCGCATTCACTCAACTTACCGAAAAATTTGCTCATATTTTCAGCCATATTCAAATCACCAATGGAATCATATCCTTGATCTGGACCTATAGTTTGGAGCATTTTTACATTGTTGTTTCTTATGGCTCCAACGTGAAATTGTTGTGCCCAAGATCGGGATTTGTTCATCAAAGCTAATTCATACAAAACAGCTGATTTGTATTTATTGATCTCTAATTTCGATATTTTTTCGCCTTTTAAAGCTCTTTTTAAAATAACATTTATTTGTGTTGAGGTATATTTTTCGCCATAAAAAGTGTTGTGTCCATGATCTGAAATTCTGCAACCCATTTCATGAAAAAAGGTATGACGTTCTTTTAAAGCATTAATAAGCGAACTGAAATCAGTTATGGTGTAATTGACAGTTTTTTCCAATTTTTGAATCCAATCGATAAATGCTTTACCTTTCTCAATTTCGGTGGCTTTATCCGGTCTAAAGGAAGGCAATACTTTAATTTCAAACTGATCTTCTTGCAATTGCTTGTGGTAGCGCAAATCGTCTGTAGGATCATCCGTAGTTCCAACCACTTTGACATTCATTTTCCTTAGAATATTTCGAACACTATATTCTGGTTTTTTCAACAATTCAGCACATTGATTGTAAATCGACTCCGCCGAATCTGCATTCAACAAGTTGGTTATTCCAAAATAATTTTTGAGTTCTAAATGGGTCCAATGGTAGAGCGGGTTCCTCAAAGTAGTAGGAACCGTTTCTGCCCATTTCATATATTTTTCATAGTCGCTTGCATCCCCTGTAATGAACTTTTCATTCACACCATTGGCGCGCATCGCTCTGTATTTATAATGATCCCCTTCAAGCCATATCTGAGCTAAATTCTCAAATTGACGGTCTTCCGCAATGTCCTTTGGAGACAAATGACAATGGTAATCAAAAATAGGTTGATGCTTCGCAAAGTCGTGATACAATTGTACAGCAGCTTCACTATGAAGTAAAAAATTGTCGGTAATAAATATTTTTTCTGACATTTTTTGCTTAAAATAAACTTCTTTCGATTCCCATCTCTAAACCTCTCAGCTCAGCTAAGCCTCTCAAACGACCAATTCCAGAATAGCCTGGGTTAGTTTTTTTATTCAAATCATCCAGCATTTGGTGTCCGTGATCCGGACGCATTGGAATAATTCTCTTGGTTTCTTTTTGCTTTTTAAGAATGGATTTGATTACTTCGTACATGTTCACATCTCCTTCTAAATGGTTTGCTTCGTGGAAATTTCCTTCGGCATCGCGTTGGGTACTTCTTAAATGAATAAAATTCATTTTATCGCCATGACGATCAACAATACCTGGCAAATCATTTTCGGCAATTACACCATAAGAACCTGTACAAAAACAGAATCCATTAGATGGAGAATCAATCGCATTCAATAATTGAATTAAATCAGCTTCGGTACTAACGATTCTTGGTAAACCTAAAATTGCGTAAGGTGGATCATCTGGATGAATAGCCATTTTTACTCCTACACTTTCAGCAACTGGAATAATCTCACGCAAAAAATAATAAAGGTTTTCTTTTAATTTATCCGCATCGATACCATCATATCCTTTTAGAACTTTCAAGAAATCTTCCACTGAATACGATTCCTCTGCACCCGGTAAACCAGCAATAATGTTTTGTTGCAATTTTACTTTATCGGCATCGGTTAACTTTTCGAAAGTGACTTTTGCTTTTGCTTTTTGGGCATCAGTATACGTATTTTCTGCTCCGGGTCTTTTTAGAATAAATAATTCAAAAGCTGCAAATTCATTAACATCAAAACGCAATGCTTTTGAACCATCAGGCATTTCATAAGACAAATCGGTTCTTGACCAATCCAATACAGGCATAAAATTGTAACAAACGATATTAATTCCACAAGCAGCTAAATTTCTAATGCTTTGCTTGTAGTTTTCAATATATTTCAAATAATCGCCTGTTTGTTTTTTGATATCCTCATGAACCGGAATACTTTCTACAACAGAAAGTGTCAATCCAGCAGCTTCAACCTCATTTTTACGCTTCATTATCTCATCCACTTCCCACACTTGCCCATTTTTTATGTGGTGCAAAGCAGTCACAATTCCGGTGGCTCCGGCTTGCAATGCATCTGATAATTTTACTGGGTCATTTGGACCGTACCATCTCCAAGTTTGTTCCATAACTGTATATTCTTATTTTTTAAGAACTATTGTTTTAAACTCCGCTAAACGCGCTAAAACCTCCATCGATAGGAATAACTACTCCAGTTACAAAAGAAGAGGCATCGTCGCATAAATAAAGTGTGGTGCTAATTAAATCTTCAGGTTCACCAAATCTTCCCATCGGTGTTTGCCCAATAATCGCATTTCCTCTTGCTGTCAATTCACCATCTCCGGTTGTCAATAAAGCACGGTTTTGATCTGTTAAGAAAAATCCTGGAGCCAATGCATTTACACGAATCCCCACTTTAGAAAAATGAACTGCTAGCCATTGTGTAAAGTTAGAGACTGCCGCTTTTGCTCCGCTATATGCAGGTATTTTTGTCAAAGGTGTAAAAGCATTCATCGAAGAAATATTCAAAATGCTACAGCCTTTTTTACCAATCATATCTTTAGAAAAAACTTGTGTTGGCAATAACGTTCCGATAAAGTTCAAATTGAAAACGAATTTTATCCCTTCGGCATCTAAATCAAAGAATGTTTTGAAACCTTCGGTTGTGTTTAGCAAATCTTCCTCTAAGAGAAATGGATTGGATGTCGTTCCCAATGGATGGTTTCCTCCTGCTCCGTTTACTAAAATATCGCAACTTCCAAATTTTTCATTTACCACTATTTTAGCTGCTTCTAATGAATCTCTTTCCAATACATTAGCCGCTACACCAATTGCTTTTCCTCCCGCTGCATTAATTTCGTCAGCAACTCGATCTGCTGCTTCTTTTTTTAAATCCAATACTGCTATTTGGTGTCCTTGCTTAGCTAGTGCTTTAGCTAATGTACCACACAAAACTCCTCCTGCCCCTGTTATTACAACTGTTTTCATCTATTTATTTTCTATAGATTGAATTAATTCCAATACTTTTTTAGTTTCTGATTCTATGGTTGCATAATCTTTATCAGCCATCAATTGTTTGCTGATTAGTTTGCTTCCCATTCCAACAGCAGAAACTCCTGCTTTGAACCAACCGCTGATGTTTTCACTTGTTGTATCCACTCCTCCAGTAGGCATAAATCGTAGATTAGGGAAAATATCTTTGATTCCGCTTAAGAAATCGGGTCCTAGCATATTACCGGGGAAAAGTTTAATGAATTTTACTCCCGCATTTTCAGCAGCAATAATTTCAGTAGGTGTCATACAGCCTGGGCTATATAAAACTTCTTTACTTTTCAAGAAAGTAGCTACTTCTGGCACAAAACCTGGACTGATGAAAAAATCAGCTCCAATTGTAAAATATTCTTGCGCTTGTTGTAGGTTTTTGATGGTTCCAATACCTAATAATAAATCTGGCATTTCAGCATTTCTAACTTGTACCATTTTAGCAAAGTTACTCATTGCTGTTTCTCCACGGCTGGTGTATTCCACAGCTTTTACTCCTGCTCTGTAGATTGCTCTTAAAACTTCTATTGTTACTGTTTCATCTGCATTAAAGTACAAAGGAAGCATTCCTTGTTGCACAATTGCATCGGTTACTGATTGTATTTTACTCATTTTTTTTATTATTTTTTAGTTTTATTAACCTCAAAAACCCGCGGTTTTATATTTTGATTTTTTGTTTGATAGATTTGACAACTTTTAGAAAGTTGTCAAATCTGATATTTATGTGCTTTGCTCGCGTGAGGGATGGCAGTGGAGCTCTCCCGATTTTTCATCGGGAAGCGGGAACGTACAGCCCGAACCGACCTACTGAGCTTGTCGAAGTATAGGGAGGGGCACGCCCAAATCATTATTTAAATTTTCACTTTAAATACTAATTTTTTGATTTCGCCTTCCCCAATCATTGGAGCGTGAACATCTTCTGGATAAAAGATGGCAAATTGACCATCGGTCAACTGAAAAGACATATCTGGAGCATCGCTAAAAAAACGGACATCCTTTTCAGGATTATAGTCTCCGTTTGGAGCAACACATTTTTCTCTTGGTTTCCAAGCGATAGTTTCCAAGCCTTTTACACATACTTGAATGTCGATGTTTTTGTCGTGACATTCAAATTTTGCCAAACTAGCTTCGACTGTTTTTCCGTTTCCAGTAGCGACAATTAGTTTTAATCCGTCGGCAATTTCTAAAACTCCATCAGGAAGATTGGCAATATCATTTTGATTGATGTAATTAAATGCCTTTGCAAACAAAGGATTCAATCCAGTGTATTTTGGTGCGTTTGTTACTGTATCTATGATCATAATTTCTTGATTTATCTTGCCACTCTACCAGAAGCATCACCACCCATAAGTTTGGAAACTTCATCTACTGTTACCAGGTTCGCATCACCTTTGATCGTGTGTTTCAAGCAAGAAGCTGCTACTGCAAAATCTAAAGCATTTTGATCGTTATCTGGATAGGTTAATAATCCGTAGATTAAACCTCCCATAAAAGAATCACCTCCACCTACTCTATCTACAATATCAGTAATTTGATATTGACGCGTTTGTAACATTTGTTTTCCATCGTATAAAACTCCAGCCCAAGTGTTGTGCGAGGCTGAAATTGAACCTCTTAAAGTGGTAATTACTTTTTTGGCTTTAGGGAATTTTGCCATCATTTGTTGACAAACAGATAAGAACGCTTCTGCTTTTACATCGTGTCCGTGTGTTTGCACTGCTGCTCCATCAGGTTTGATACCAAAATGCATTTCAGCATCTTCTTCGTTGCCTAAAATCACATCACAATATGATGTCAACTCAGTCATAATAGCTTCGCGATCTCCACCATATTTCCAAAGTTTAGCACGGTAATTTAAGTCGGTTGAAATAGTAATCCCTAATTTACTTGCAGCTTTCACAGCATCCAAACAAGCATCGGCAGAACTTTGAGAAATTGCTGGCGTAATTCCTGTCCAGTGAAACCACTCTACTCCTTCAAAAACTTTCTCCCAATTAATCATACCCGGTTGGATTTCAGACATTGAAGAATGTGCTCTATCGTAAACCACTTTACTTCCTCTGCTCACAGCACCAGTTTCAAGGAAATAAATTCCTAAACGTTCTCCACCCCAAACAATATTATCAACACCAACTCCTCTTTTACGCATTTCCATCATAGCGCATTCACCAATATCATTTTTTGGCAAACGGGTTACGAAATCCACTGGAATTCCAAAATTAGCCAATGAAACAGCTACGTTAGATTCTCCACCTCCATATACAACATCAAAATTGTCTGCTTGTGAAAATCTTAAAAATCCTTGTGGTGCTAATCTTAACATTATCTCTCCAAATGTTACTACTCTTTTTCCCATTTTTTTTGTTTTAATTTTTTATTATCTATCTGTTCTTATTTCAATTCGTGTCCGCACACGTTTTAATTTATAATTATCTAGAAACTCGCCCTCCTCCGAAACCACTCATCAGCGCCTTGATTTCATTTACAGTCGCCAAATTTATATCTCCCGAAATAGAATGTTTCAAACAAGTTGCAGCCACTGCAAACTCCAACGCCATTTGATGATCATCCGCCCAAGTAATTAATCCGTAGATTATTCCCGCCATAAAGGCATCTCCTGCTCCTATCCTGTCGATAATATGTGATATATTATATTCTCTCGAATGCAACAATTCTGTACCGTTCCAAATCGAGGCGCTTACAGCATTTGAGGAAGCATTGGCACGCATTCTATGTGTAGAAGTAATGTTTTTTAATTTTGGAAAAACTTTCATCCAACTACTAAAAACCATTTCTTCGGTATCCAATTCATTTTTTGGAACGCCTAAAACTTTTTCAGACTCATCAATACCGCCTAGTAATAAATCACAATGTTTAACAAGATCAGGCATTACTTCATTCGCGTTTTTGCCATATTTCCACAAAGTAGGTCTATAGTTCAAATCAGCAGAAATAGTTAAACCCATATCTTCGGCAACGACTAGTGCTTCTTTGCACAATTCAGCCAATTCTAATGAAAGAGATGGCGTAATTCCCGACCAATGAAACCAATCTTCGTCGTTGAAAATTGATTTCCAATCGATTATTCCTTTTCTTAAAGTAGAAAAAGAAGAATCCTCTCGATCATAAACCACTTTACCTGGTCGTTCTGACGCACCTTGCTCAAAATAATAGATACCAAGCCTCTTTCCTTGCTTAAAGGCTATTGGCTCTACACCAAAAGAACGTAACATACTTAAAGAAGATTCACCCAATTCATTTGTGGGCACTGCGGTAATAAATTTAACCGGAAGTCCAAACTTGGCTAAAGAAGCGGCAACATTGGCTTCGGCACAACCATAATACAAGTCAAACGAAGTGGCTTGCGTCAATCGCAAATGACTAGGCGGCGAAAGCCTTAGTAATATTTCTCCAAAAGTTACAATTCTTTTAGTCATACCGTTTTGAGTTCTTCGTGTACGCACACGAACAATGCAAATATATAAAAAAAAGCAACCCAGACAACCAATTTAAAAAAAAATTAAAAAAAGAGTTTGTTATAAAAAAATTATAAATTTACACCCACAAAACTAATACTCAAGCTCATCGTTACAATTAAAAAAATAGCAGAACTAGCCAATGTATCTGTAGGAACAGTGGATCGAATTATTCATAATCGTGGACAAGTTACAGCAGAAAACATCGAAAAAGTAAACGCGATTATAAAAGAGTATGGTTATAAGAAAAATATTTTTGCAAGCAACCTAGCTTTTAATAAAAGGTATAAATTCGCCGTTTTTTTACCAAAGAATAAAAATGTAGAATATTGGAGAGCTCCCATAATTGGTGTAGAAAAAGCGGCAGAAGAACTAATAAATTTCGGAATCTCTGTTGATTATCTCTATTTCGATTACAACATTAGCTCTTTCAAAAAGACAGCAAAAAAAATTTTGCAACTGGACTATGACGGCTTGCTTTTTGCACCGATTTTCTATGAGGAGTCCATTTCTTTTCTAACAGAATATAAGAAAAAAAACACTCCTATTGTGATGATTGACTCCAACCTTCCTGAAGTTGAAGGTGTTGCCTACATAGGTCAAGATTCATTTCAAAGCGGCTATCTTGGCGGGAAATTAATTAGTTACGGAATCAAAAACGACAGTAACGTATTGATTTTAAAAATTATACGAAATGAGGAAAGCACCTCGAGAACGAATGTCTTTCTGCAACGAATCAAGGGTTTTTATGCTTTTTTCAAAGACAAAACAAATCTTCCAAAATTCAATTTCACTGAGATTAGCATTAAATACGATATCGAAAACCAATTAACTCCAACAATGTTTTTGGGTATTGATTGCGTTTTTGTACCCAATTCAAGGGTTTATATCGTTGCTGAATTCCTTAAGACAAACCAAATACAAGGAATTCGAGTAGTAGGTTATGAATTATTAAAACAAAACCTTGAATATCTGAATGATGGCATTGTGGACTTTTTAATTCACCAAAAACCCGAAGAACAAGGTTACATGGGAATTATTCATTTGTATAAAAAAATTGTTTTAAAAGAAGCCGTTACCGAATTACACTATATGCCACTCGAAATAATTGTCGAAGAGAATTGTGCAAAAACTCCAGTATAGGTCAACTTCTTTAAAATTAATGAAAATTTTGCAAGACTGAACCGAATTTTACTATTTAGACCACCGCCACATTCCATATGTCCTACAGTGGTATAAATGGCATTTAAAGGCATAAATGTCGCTCTGTTTTTAGAAATCTGTCAAAATAAATATTATATGCTTTTACATATAAATATATTTTATTCGAACAAACTATATGTTTTTACATATAATTTACTATATTTACTTAAAATCAATGCAAAAGCATATAATTATGAATACACTAGCGGATTTTGTAAAAGAGAAAAGAAACGAAGTAAAACTCACCCAGGAAGCCTTTGCAGAACGTGCGGGAGTGGCACTTACAGTCATTCGAAAAATAGAACAGGGAAAGGAAAACCTAAACCTTGAGAAGGTAAATCAGGTGCTCAAAATGTTTGGGCATACGTTGGCTCCGGTCAATGCGAGAGAATTATCCAAAAATGACGACTAAATAATATGAGAAAAGCCGCCGTATATTACACAACCTTTCTGGCGGGCATCCTCACCGAAACGGATGACGGAGACTACACCTTCGAATACGATGAAAAGTATGTGATGGAACATCCCAAGGAAAGCATCACCTTGACGATGCCGGTACGATCAAAAACCTATACCGAAAAACGGTTATTTCCTTTTTTCGAAGGCTTGATCCCAGAAGGATGGCTTTTGGATATTGCATCCAAAAACTGGAAAATAAATCAAAATGACCGTATGGGATTGCTATTGGCCTGTTGCCAAAACTGCATCGGAGCGGTAAGTGTACAATCAATACCAAACGAAAATGAGTAAGAACTGTCTATATTGCTACAAACCGTTAGAAGACAATAGTGTTGGTGATTTTCACGAACAATGTAGTCTGGAGTTTTTTGGCACCAAACAACAACCAGCATTTGAACATTCGCTTCAACAAATGGCAGAGTTGGCCAAAAACCTGGTGGAGCGAAGCGTGGCCGTTACAGGTGTACAACCCAAACTATCACTCTCCATTGTGAATGGTGCTCTGCAGGACGGAAACAAGGGTCGTCTTACCGTTGTCGGAGCACTGGGAGGAAATTACATATTCAAGCCACCATCCGATCAGTTTCCTGAAATGCCCGAAAACGAACACTTAACTATTCGTATTGCCGAAGCTTTCGGTATCAACACCCTAAAGTCGAGCTTGATCAGATTGCAATCTGGAGAACTATCTTACATCACCAAACGCATCGACCGAACAGAGTCGGGAGAGAAAATTCATATGCTCGATATGTTCCAGATCACGGAAGCTTTCGACAAATACAAAAGCTCGATGGAAAAAGTGGGCAAAGCTCTAAACGAGTATTCAGACAACACACTATTGGATAAACTATATTTCTTGGAATTGGGTATTTTCAGTTTCCTCATCGGCAACAATGATATGCACCTGAAGAATTTTTCGATGATCTATTCTAATGAAACCTGGACATTGGCTCCAGCCTATGATCTATTAAACGTAGCAATAGTAAACCCGGACGACACCGAAGAACTTGCCCTAACAATAGAAGGTAAAAAAAGAAGACTCCAATGGGAAAATTTCGAAAGATTGGGCATCAACCTCGGCCTTAACGAAAAACAAATAAAAGGGATCGCAAAACGCTTCCAGAAAAACAAGGCCGTCGCCATCCAATGGATCAACAATTCGTTTCTATCAGAAGGGTACAAAGAAAAATACAAGGCCCTGATGGACGAAAGGTACAGCACCTTATTTCAGCGGGAATAAACGCATCTTTTTTTGATTAATTTTACTCCAAGAAAGTATGTCACAAACAGTATTACCTACGAGTGAATTTGGGGAAAAAGAGTTTTAATGAAACTTATTTTACAAAATCATTGTCAATCACAGCAAAACTGTAAAGTATTAGAGTTTGAGTAGTTTTGAATAAAAATCATTAGTATTTCATTCGAAAAAGCCCTTTCGTAAAAACTACCTAGTCACTCCCTCAATCAAATAAAAGATTGATTTAAAATCGATACCGCTCATTTTTTCGAAACCTATTTCGCAAGTTCTGCTCGTTGAATAGCCTTCTGTGCAATTGGCAGGAATTTGCGCTTTTAAATCTCTTAAACCGTGATCATTAAGTTCAGGAACAAGAAAACCTCGGTCTCCAGCAAAACCACAACAATTACTATCAATCATTGTAACTTCATTAGCGCAAAGTTGTGCTAAGGCAAGGAGTTGTTCCATTTTTCCAATTTTTTTGACAGAACAAACTGGAAAAACTGCGACAGTGTCTTTTTTATTCTTTACTTTCAAATGAGGCATTACATAATCCAACATAAATTCGATGGGATCTACAATTTTTAGTGTTTTCGAAAACTCCACTTTAGAATGATAAAAACACGGACTCATATCATATAAAACAGGATATTTTCCGTTCTCCGATACTTTCAAAAGATCAGCTTCTAATGCTTGGGATTGCGTGTGATTGGCTTCGGCAAAACCTTTACTTGAAAAAGGCATTCCACAACAATGCGTATTCATTTTATCAGGATAAATAATCGAATACCCAGCACGTACCAACAATTGATGAGTAATTTCAGTCAATTGAAGATCGTCTGCACTTTGAAAACTATTTTTACCCATACTTCTGTTTATGCAGGAAGGGAAATAAACTACTTTTAAATCTGATACTGTATTCATTGATATTTTATTAAAAGGTCAACCGCAGATTCGCAGATTATTATATAATTTTAATAAAAAATCTGCGAATCTGGAGTCAATTTTTTGTATTGATTTTATTGGCTCCTTTGGGTATTTCGGGAATCCATTTTGGGACTTTTCCAAAACTGATAAAATGTGTTCCATTAGATAAAAAAGTCATAATTGTGGTTCCCAATATGGAATGAAATATAGAAACTGTTTTTAATCCAAATCTCAAAATAGCCGTGGTTCCATCCATATGAGAACCAATGTATGCTGCTGATTTTTTATTACTATTGCTGATTTCTTTGGCACGCCAAGTTTTAACAAATTTCCCCGTATCAATATGTACAGGACAAGCCAAGGCACAAAGTCCATCGGTAGCGCAAGTTTCGTCTAATTGATAGCGTACATCTTTTCGAATATCGGCCAGTCGTTGTGGATCATCATTAGATTCTTCTAAACGGCTAATTTCCCTAGCAATTACGATGCGTTGCCTTGGTGACAAAGTCAATCCTTCGGAAACACAATAAGGCTCGCAAAAACCGCACTCCATACATTTGTCGACAATGTCGTGGGATTCGGGCATTGGTTTTAAATTCTTAAGATGGGCTTTCGGATCGGGGTTGATTAAAACGTCTGGGTTGATTTTGTTATAAGGATCAAAAATATTTTTGATGCGTTTCATTATTTCATAAGCAGCTGCCCCCCATTCTTTCTCCACAAATGGAGCCATATTTCGGCCCGTTCCGTGCTCTGCTTTTAGAGAACCACTAAAACGATCAACTACCAAAACAGCTAATTCCGCCATAAGTTTTTCGTATCGATCAACTTCTGCTTGGTTAGAAAAGTCTTGCGAGAAAACGAAATGCAGGTTGCCTTCTAAAGCGTGACCAAATAATACGGCATCGTGGTATTCATACTTTTTGAATAACTCTTTCAACGCCAAACAAGCATCTGCGAGTTGTGGTAATGGAAATGCAACATCTTCGATGATTACCGTTGTCCCATTTTTCCGAAGACCTCCCACAGTTGGCAACAATCCTTTCCGAGCTTTCCAATTGAAATAATATTTTTTAGGGTCGCTTGTAAATTCATAATCCGTAAAAGTCGGAATAGACTGAATTTGCATTCGAATATCATCTTGTTTTTGTTTTAAAACCACCAAATCATTATCCCTGCATTCGACTAGTAAAACGCAAGCCGACTCTGGCAAAGATTTAAAATAATCTGGTGCATCAGGGTCATTTTCAACCGAACGAATGGAGTCTCGATCCAATAATTCTACTGCGGCAACTGGAGCTGACTTTAATAAAATAGTGGCATTGCAAGCATCCTGAATGGTATTGAAAATAAGTAAAGAGCAGGATTTGTGCTTTTCGTCTATAACGGTTCTGAAAGTTACGTTCGAAATAAACGCTAAGGTTCCTTCGGAGCCTACCATTAAATGTTTGATGATTTCAATAGGGTCGTGGTAATCGACAAATGCATTGATACTGTACCCAGTAGTGTTTTTTATTTTGAATTTGTTTTTAATAAATTGATACAGCGTTTCATCGTTTTTGATTGTATCTCTAAGACTTTCAATCTCTTGAATCAACACTTTCTGATTAGTTTTAAATTGGCCAAGACTTTCTGAATCAGCTGTATCCAAAACAGTTCCGTCATTCAAAACAATTCGGATATCGGCTATAGTTTGATAGGAGTTTTGAGCTGTTCCACAGCACATTCCGCTCGCATTATTAGCTACAATTCCGCCAATCATTGCCGCATTTATCGATGCAGGATCTGGTCCAATTTTTAGTCCGTGCGGTGCTAAAAAAATATTGGCTCTGGCACCAACAATTCCAGGTTCTAATCTTATTTTTTGATTGTTTTCTAAAAGTTCAAAATTTTTCCAACCGTGGGTAGCCACCACCAAGACTGAATCTGTGATTGCTTGCCCGGACAAACTTGTTCCCGCAGCTCGAAATGTTAGTGCAATATCTAACTTTTTGGCTTGTTTAATAATCTCTATAACTTCGGATTCGCTATGCGCCAGAATAACAATTTTTGGAATTAATCTATAAAAACTGGCATCGGTTCCATACGCAAGGGTTTGTAACGGATTATCTAAAATTCTCTTAGTGTCGATAGTTGCAGATAAATTATCTTTAAACTTTTGATAAGAAGGAGCTAACATCGCAATTGTATTTTATAAGTTTATTTGCCAAGGGAGTCTGCCATTAATCCCTCGACAATGACATAAAACTAAGCGAAAGTACTGCTTTTTTCAATAATTAATAAAACAAAAAAAGATTTTATTACACGGTTTACAAAAATATTTGTAACTAATCAGTTTATAATTCAAACTCAAATTTAGCTATTATTACCAATGCTTCCAATACATTTAGGCCATTTTTTATAGTTGTATCAATGACTGAGCGTATTTTAGCAAAGTTTTGTGCT
>NZ_JBIKRX010000034.1:0-29521 GCF_044348915.1 Flavobacterium sp.
GCATCTTCCTTAAATCGCTTGTTAAATGTTATTGAATTCACACCTATAAATTTCTCCCTTGTACTCATTTGACAAAGGTAAT
This sequence comes from Flavobacterium sp., assembly GCF_044348915.1. Lineage (GTDB taxonomy): Bacteria > Bacteroidota > Bacteroidia > Flavobacteriales > Flavobacteriaceae > Flavobacterium. Next base: position 83 of record NZ_JBIKRX010000034.1, read on the forward strand.
ACTATTTTCGTTTTTGGGCGGCCTAAACGCCTATACCTATTTCCTAATTCTAGTTTTCGAGTATTTCCTTGAGAAAAACCTAGAATTGTTGTTCCACTTAAAAGTAAAGTGAGGAGTAATTTTTTCATGATATTTTATATTGATGATATACTGTCATAACTTTCAGAATTGACAACTTTTTCAAAGCCATCTTACTTGTTTTGCGTGAGGGATGGCTGTGAAGCTCTTTTTATAGTTGGCTTTCTTTTGCCAACTATAAAAAAGCGGGAACGTACAGCCCGACCCTTGCGGTCAGGCCCAACTAAATATATGCAAACTGCGAAATATATTCTTTTTGTTATATTTTTAGCGAACAAAATACTATTAGCTAAAATAGCATACAATGATAAAAAACAACTGTAAAAAAATCTGATACTTTATTGTCAAAATACAATCAAAACTTGACAAAAAAAGTAAAGAAGGAAAATACGAAAAATAAAAGCCAATTTACAGAATTCGTTTTAATCCCGAAAAATCTTCACGATACTGTGTTGGAGTACGGTTTTTAAAAGCTTTGAAACTTCGGTTAAAATTCGCGATGTTTGTAAAACCAGACTTGTACGCAATTTCAGAGACACTCATATCTTTTTCTAGTAGCCATCTCGCTGCATATCCTATTCTAATGCCATTCACAAGATTAAAAGAATTCATAAAAGTTCGTATTCCGGCTTCCGTTGCAGCCTGAAATGGCGGAAAAACAATATTATACAGGTTCGAATTGCTGATATCTACGGTATTGCAATCTCGTCCAGCTTCGGCAAACCCGTAAGCGGCAAAATGTTTGGCGCAAGCCGCAATGGTATTTACTTTCAACAAATCAGCTTTAGTATCTCCCTGAAAGCCTTTGACTCTTGCGGTCGCAATTTTGCTTCCAAGAAATGGATCTTCACCTGCTCCTTCCATTACTCTACCCCAACGAGCATCTCTGTAAATATCGACCATCGGAGCAAAAGTCCAATTTATCCCCGATGCCGATGCTTCATCTGCAGCAATACTTGCCGATTTTTTAATAGCAGCTAAATCCCAACTCGCAGCTTCAGCCAAAGGGATTGGGCTCAAAGTTTTGTAGCCGTGAATCACATCGAAACCGATTATTAATGGTATTCCTAATCGAGTTTCTTCAACTGCAATTTTCTGTACCGCACGAACCTGTTTTACACCGCGAACCGAAAGCATAGAACCTACCCAGCCATCACGCAAATGTTTGTATTTCAATTCTGCGTTGCCTCCTTTAGGTGCAGGACCTGTAACCTCCCAAAAACCGTTGTATTGGTTCATTTGTCCTACTTTTTCCTCAAGTGTCATTTGTTTCATCAACAAATCAATGCGTTCCTCCATTGGTTTCGATTTGTCTAGATGCGCTTTGTTTTGTGCATTGCTTGTTCCAAGGGCAATTAGACAATAAATTCCGCTGTAAATTAAATTTTTAGTAATCATAAGTATATGTTGATTTCGTTAGTAATGAATTGAAATTATTCGCTTGTAAATGAAGATGCGGGCAAATTAGCTATATTGAAAAGTTGAGATTGAGCGTCATTTTTCCAAGCAAAACGGACTTTTACAGGTTTTTCTACTTTAACAGAATGTAATATTATCGTATTCTTTTTGATTGTTGCCTTCGCTTGATAAAATATCCCATCAGCAGTAGCCATCTCAAATTGGTCTGATTTATTATTTAAAAAGTACAATCCATCGGCATAATCAAATGAAACAATGGCCTTGTTTTTATCGATTTTGATTGATTTATAAAGTGGACCATTGACTAAGTTCTCATTGGTTTTATAAATATTGGCCAAAGCTAAATTCGCTAGACGGACTCCTACGGTTTTCTTATCTTTTGGATGAATGTCATCTATAGTAGAAATATCACTAGTAACTACCATAGCTGTTTTTGGTAATTGTAATGCTCTCCTTTGAAAATCTCTAATTAGAACACTACTGTAACGATCTTCCCCATTTTTGAAGGGTGCAATTTGAACAAAATAAAACGGAAAATCTTCTTTCCAAAGGGTTCTCCAAGAAGTAATCAAAGACAAGAATGTTTTATCATAAACATTCGAACCCACATTCGATTCCCCTTGATACCATAGAACTCCAGCGATTTTGAACCCTATTAATGGATTTATCATAGAGTTGAAAGTACTTCCAGGTTCAATGGGGCAATATTTGTTAGGATTGGTTCTTTTTGAAGCCTTTACTAATTCCTGATCGTTTAGAACTACATTGGCAGGCATCCAAACTTCTGCTGCTGTTGCTCCCCAAGCTGAGACTATCATTCCTATTGGAACATCTTTCAAATTTTCGGTGATTTGTTGAGCGAAAAAGTACGCAATGGCACTATTCTTTTTCATAGTTTCGGGGCTGCATTCTTCCCATTTTCCAAGCAAATTGTTTTGAGGCGTTTCGGCTGAAGCTTTTTCGACAGAAAAAAAACGAATAGTGGGATATGTTGCTTTTAAAGCTTCATTTTCCCCATCCGTTATGCCCCAATTGGCATTCATTTCCATATTAGATTGACCTGAACACAACCAAACTTCACCAACTAAAATATTTCTCAAAGCAATTTCATTGTATCCTTTCAGTAAAATAGTAAATGGGCCACCTTCTTTTGGAGTCGGGATCGAAATAGTCCAAAAAGCGTGACTGTTGGCTATAACTTTGTATTCTTGATTGTTCCAACTGGGCGTAATTTTGACTTCTTCTTTTGGATTTGCCCAACCCCAAATTTTAACTTCGGCATTGCGTTGTAAAACCATATTATCCGAAAACAGATTCGGCAGCGTAACATTGGCGAAAGCCGCAGACGAAATTACTAGAAAAAGAACAAGAATAAAACTGCTATTTTTCATCGAGTAGTTTTTTGAAATAAGGGATCAATTGGTCGGCCATCACTTTGTCATCGGCTATATTTGGGTGATAACCACACCCTTTGGGTGTCATCGGTTGAAATTCGAATAACTCAATTCTCTTATGAATTGTATCATTTTCGAATACTTGAATCACTTTCTTTAAGCACTTCACAAAAGTTAGATTCTTTTCACCCGAAACCATCGGACTGTTAAGCAAAACAATTCTAGTATTGGGCGCGTGTTGGTAAACCGTTTTAATAAAATTGATATAATTTGAAACAAATTTCTCTTCATTGAATGGCAACCTTGGCTTTTTTCCATCACCATTCGAAAGGTCATTTGTTCCCACACAAATACTTACCAAATCGGGTTGAAATTTAAAATCATACGGTTTTGAACTGTCTTTATTGAGATACAAATTTTCATAAACTTCAGGAATTATAGGCTCTTCGATGTGCTCATCATTCCAATTGCGATACATTCCGTAACCCGAAACAGAGCTCAACACATAATCAATATCCAAAGCACGCGAAAGTACTGGTCCATATGCCCAATAGGCATTGTGTTGGTCATACCAATCGCCAGTTCCACACGGAATAGTGGAATCATCGTTACCAAAACCACAGGTTATAGAATCTCCGATAAGTTCTATTTTCTTTTTGTTTGTTGACCTTGGACTTCCTACTACTTTAGCTGTTGTTCCAGAGAACAAAATCCCACCGTTGGCAGCTTCCGTAGCTTTGTAAATCGAAAGATGGTGTGTGTGTTTGTTTTCGGAAATCGCGACTGAAAAGTATTTTGCTTCTCCTTTTTCAATTCGAACTCTTCCAATGTCTCTACCATCAAGTTCTAAAGAAACATAATTATGATGATCTGCTAGACTTTGTAACGAAATGGAACAAGAATTTCCCGTGAAATCAAACGAAACTGATGATGCAGCACCGATTAAAATCACTTTATTTTCATCAAGAAGCTCGACTCTGCCTAAATGCACAAAAAGATTCCTTTTAGTTTCACTATTTTGCGCTGTGCCAACTACTGAAACAGTAAACAGCAGAAGAACTGTAAAAATCTTATTGAAATTCATAAATTTTCCTTTTAAACTGATTTGTAAAAATATAAAATTAACATTCTTAATTATGATACTAAAATAGCAAATTCTAATCGAAAAATGTTTGTTCGAACTGAATTCGCCACGAATCAATTTTATTATAAAATCAAATAAAAGAGACCGTTTTATCCTTTTTAAAGCAATAATTTTAAGGTTTTATTAACATAAAATTATATTAAAATTTTTAACTTTACTTAGAAATTGAGCTTCAAAATGTCTTATTGTCAAAATAAAGCGTTTTAATTAGTTTTTTTTTACGAAAAACTCAATTAGACAGAAAATCGTTAAGAATAATTTAATGAAATTTTCACCACAAAAATATTCTTTGCCTGACATTTCAATGCAGCCGTTTATAGATGCAAATGAAATAGGGACTATTTTGAAAAATACCAGCTCTTCAAAAGCAGCAGTCGACGAAGTTATTGCCAAATCTTTATCCAAAAAAAGACTCAATTTATCAGAAGTTGCGATTCTTATAAATGCGACAGACCCAAGTGCTATCCAAGCAATAAAAGAAGGTGCCAAAACATTGAAAAAGAATGTTTACGGCAACCGAATTGTCCTCTTTGCTCCTCTATATATTGGCAATAAATGCCAAAATAATTGCTCCTATTGTGGATTCCGAACCTCAAACAAAGAGGCAATTCGAAAAACGCTCGATGACCAGGAAATTATCAATGAAATAGAAGCTCTTGAGGATAACGGGCAAAAACGATTGGTTTTGGTTTATGGTGAGCACAAAGATTATAGCCCGGAATATATAGCACATACTGTAAAAGTTGCTTATAGTGTAAAAAAAGGCAATGGAGAAATCCGTAGAGTCAACATCAATGCGGCTCCAATGGATATTGAAGGCTTCAAAACTGTAAAGGAAGCTGGAATAGGAACCTTCCAAATATTTCAAGAAACTTACCATCCTGAAGCATATTCAAATTATCATTTGGGTGGAAAAAAAGCTAATTTCGAAAACAGACTTTCTGCCTTAGACCGAGCCCAAGAAGCAGGAATTGACGATGTCGGAATTGGTGTTTTGTTTGGTCTGTACGATTGGCGTTATGAAGTTTTAGCCTTGGTTCGGCACACGAATCATTTAGAAGCTTGCTACAATGTGGGACCACACACTATTTCTTTTCCAAGAATCAAAGAAGCGTCAGGATTTGATGTGAATCCAAACTTTGTTGTTTCTGATGAAGATTTCACCAAACTCATCGCTATTTTGAGATTGGCTGTTCCTTATACTGGAATGATTCTAACAGCTAGAGAACCTGCAGAACTTCGGGACGAAATTATACAATACGGCGTTTCACAAATCGATGGAGGAACCAAAATAGAACTAGGAGCTTATTCGAAAACGCTTAATGAGACCCAAAATCTCAACAAAGGCCAGTTTAAAGTGAACGACGAGCGTTCCTTGAATGAAATCGTTAATGAATTATTAGACAAAGAAATGATTCCTTCGTTTTGCACTGCTTGCTACCGTTTGGGTCGAACAGGCGAACATTTTATGGAATTTTCAGTTCCTGGATTTATAAAAAAATGTTGTATGCCAAATGCCACCTTGACCTTAGCGGAATATTTGATCGATTATGCCGATGAAGCTACGGCCGAGAAAGGTTGGAAATTAGTCGAGAAAACTATTGATGAAACCGAAAATAATAAGTTGAAAAAATCTTTGAAAGAAAGAATTGAACGAGTCAAATCTGGTGAACGAGATTTAATTTATTGAGGAAACTAGAAGTTTATCAATAGCCAACGTCCCGATAGCAATCGGGATTAACCGTTGGATGGAAAACAAGTAAATTATTGCCTTATGGATAAAGGTAAAGACAATAAACCACACATTGGAATCTACGGACGACGCAACGTAGGTAAAAGCTCATTTATCAATGCGCTGACAGGAATTGATGTGGCTATTGTTTCTGAAATAGCGGGAACCACTACTGATCCCGTTAAAAAATCTATTGAAATTTTCGGCATTGGTCCAGCCATCTTAGTGGACACCGCAGGAATTGACGATGTGGGCGACTTGGGTACAAAACGAATCCAAAAAACAATTCAAACCCTTGAACATATTGACGCGGCGATACTCTTAATTTCAAATAATAACTTTGGTTCTTTTGAACAAAAATTAATTGAGGAATTCAACAATTTTGACATTAAGTACATCATAATTCACAACAAGGAAGACCTTGAAAAACTGAGTTCTGAAACCACTTTACAAATCAAACAATTTTCTAAAGCTCCAGTTGAAATTTGCAGTATTTTAAAGTCGCAAAATATTGCAGAAGTCATCGAATTACTAAAAATTACGATTCCGGAAACTTCCTATCGAAAGAATACTTTATTGGGAGATATTATCCAAAAAGATGCTATCGTGATGCTAATTACGCCTGTAGATTCAGAAGCTCCCGATGGCCGAATGATTTTACCTCAAGCGATGGCAATCCGAGATATATTGGACAATAATGCTGTAAATATCGTACTTCGAGAAACCGAAGTGGAAACTTTTTTCAAAAAAACTTCAGTCCGACCAGACCTTGTAATCACCGACAGTCAGGCTTTTGAATATGTCAATAAAATTATTCCAAAAGAAATTCCGTTGACTAGTTTCAGCATTGTTTATGCTCGAATGCGCGGTCCATTTGAAGAATATGTAGATGGAGCAAAAAAACTTTCGAATTTAGAAAATGGAGATCGAATTCTGATACTGGAATCTTGCGTACATCAAGTCAGTTGCGAAGATATCGGTCGATTCAAAATCCCGAATTGGGTTCGAAAATTCAGCGGAAAAACAGTAGAATTTGATATTGCCGCAGGACTTTCAACAATACAAAAACCAATTACCGACTACCAATTGGTCATTCAATGTGGTGGTTGTATGATTACCCGAAAACAATTATTCAACCGGCTAAAACCTGCATTAGAAGCTGGAATTCAAGTGACGAATTACGGATTAGCCATCGCTTATATGAACGGAATTTTAGACCGAGTTGTAGAACCTTTTATGCAAAATGCCAATCAAGACCTATGAGGTTTTAAAAACCTCATAGGTCTGTTCGAAAAATTAATAAAACTTTGAAAACCTTTTCAAAAATAGTGAACCAAGATTCTTTCAACAAAGAAGACCTCATCAGGATGCTAAATGCTGACGAGGATGACCGAATTGTGTTGTTCAAAAAATCGAGAGAAATTACGGATTTGCAAATTGGCAACAAAGTTTATTTACGCGGTTTGATTGAATATTCTAATGTTTGCATCAAAGATTGTTTGTACTGTGGCATCCGAAAATCGAATAAAAATACCCAACGTTATACAGTTTCAGATGAAGATGTTCTTCAGTGTGCTCGCTATGCTTTGGAAAATAATTATGGAAGCATTGCCATTCAGGCGGGCGAACGAACAGACAAAATTTTCATCTCAAAAATCACCAGTTTACTTCAAAAAATCAAGGAATTAAGCAATGGAAAATTGGGAGTTACATTGTCATTAGGCGAACAAACATTGGATACATACAAAGAATGGTTCGATGCAGGAGCACATCGCTATTTATTGCGAATTGAAACTTCAAATAGAGAATTATATTCTAAAATTCATCCCGATAATGCCTTACATAGTTTTGACAAACGCATCGAAGCTTTGCAAAATATCCGAAAAGCAGGCTTCCAATTGGGAACTGGTGTAATGATTGGTTTACCATACCAAACCATAGAAAATTTGGCCGACGATTTATTGTTTTTGAAAGCTATGGATGTCGATATGGTAGGAATGGGACCTTATATTGAACATCTTGAAACGCCATTAAATGAAGTGCATCACCTACTCCACTCCCGTCAAGAACGCTTGGATTTGACTTTTAAAATGATTGCCTCTTTGCGGATTTTAATGAAAGACATCAACATTGTCGCCGCAACAGCCTTGCAAGCTATTGATAAAATGGGTCGTGAAAAAGCCATTCGATACGGAGCCAATATCTTGATGCCGAATATCACTCCTGGGAATTTCAGAAACAATTACAAACTCTACCAAGATAAACCTTGCACCGATGAAAATGCCGCAGATTGTAGCAGCTGTATCGACGTACGAATGAATATGATAGGAAGTCAAATTGGCTATAACGAATGGGGAGATTCAAAACATTTTAAAAAACAAAAACAAGTTTGAGTCAGTGAATTACTCCAATGAACTTTCGGAAATATAAAATGATTCAATGGAGTTAATTATCAAGTTTATAAACAAAAATATAATATCGAATGAATTTAAATCAAGTAGTTGAATTGTTAAATTCTAAAGTTATAACCAATAATTATAATCCTGATAAAAACATTCAAAAAGGAATTGCATCCGACTTAATGAGTGATGTATTAACCATCGATGTAGCTGACAGTTTATTGATGACGGGTTTAAGTAACCTTCAAACCATTCGAACAGCACAAATGGCTGAGATTGGAGTGATAGTTATAGCACGAAATAAAATAGTAGCCAAAGAAATGATTGAACTAGCTGAAGAAAACCATATCATATTATTGGAGTGTCGCTATTCATTATTCAAATCTGCAGGTATATTATACGGCAATGGTTTAGAATCTGTTTATTAATATTTTAAGATTTTGAAAACGCCACTAACAACGAGTTTGTTGCAAACAAACACTGATAAGTAAAAGGCAACCCGAGCTTGCGAACTGGCGAAGCACAGCATATATGACCGATAACAAAACAATAAATATCAACATATGAAACTAGATTTTTTTATCGAAGGAGGTGATTTTGCAAAAGTTGGAATTGCATCCAGCGAATTAAAAAAAACACTAAAGCAACTCAATGTTGATCCCAAAATCATCAGACGAACTGTTGTCGCATTATATGAAGCTGAGATTAATATTGTTGCTCATGCCTACAAAGGCAATATAACCATAAATATTAACTCTCATCAAATTGATATCACACTAGATGATAAAGGTCCTGGTATTCCAGATGTTGAATTAGCCATGAAGGAAGGTTATTCTACTGCGACAGCTAAAGTTAGAGAAATGGGGTTTGGAGCCGGTATGGGACTTGCCAATATAAGAAACAATAGTGATGAACTCAAAATAAACTCCATCGTAGGAGAAGGGACAAAAGTCAATATTATCATCAATATGAGTTAAAAGAATAGATTCACATGGAAGCAAAGTTTTTTCTACATAGCTTGAAAACGAATAAGGAACTCTGTATTGGATGTTCCCACTGCGTATCAGTTTGTCCCACAGAAGCACTTCGTGTAAAAAATGGCAAGTCAATATTGATGGAAAACCAATGTGTGGATTGTGGTGATTGTATGAGGGCTTGCCCTACTAAAGCCATAAATATTTCAAATGATGATTTCGATGAAATTTATGGATACAAATACAGAGTTGCCTTAATACCCGCAGTTTTTATAGGTCAATTTCCCGATGAAATTTCAATAAACCTCATATACAGCGCTATTCTAAAACTTGGTTTTACCCATATTTATGAATCCGAACAAGGTGTTGAAATCCTTAAAAATGCTTTGCCAGATTATCAAAATAAAAATAAGGATTCCAAACCATTATTATCCATTTTTTGTCCAGCTATAGTAAGATTAATTCAAGTGAGATTTCCATCATTAGTAGATAATTTAGTTTTGCAAAAACCACCATTTGAAATAGCCGCAACGTTTGTCCAAAAGGAACTTATAGATGCTGGAGCCCAAAAAGAAGAAATTGGAATTTTTTACATTACTCCTTGTGCCGCCAAAACTATAGCCATCAAAGATCCAGTAGGAAATTATAAGTCTCCAGTTACAGGAGCTATCAATATGGACGTGTTTTTCAACAGAACCTATACACTTATAAGTAAAGGAGGTTTGGAAATTGATCCGAATGTACATGTGGATTTACCATCTATTGAATCTGTTTTATATACATTGACTAAAGGTGAACTTTCCGTTGCAAAAGGAAAATGTTTAGCTATTGACGAAATTCATAATGTAATTAGTTTTTTAGATAAAGTCGAAAGTGAGGAAATTAAAGGTATAGATTATCTGGAATTGAGAGCATGTGATGAAAGTTGTGCTAATGGTGTATTAACAGTAAGAAATAAATTTCTAGCCGTAGATAGACTACAAAATTTGATTAAAGAAAGTCATGGTTTGAATCAACCTAATACCAGACCTCAATTTAGACCCATTATTGAACAATCTGATTATTTGATAAAAAATATCGATATAGATAAAGTCTTGCCAAGAGATATGATAAAATTTGATGACAATATTGATATTGCTCTTCAAAAAATGGAAAAAGTAAACGACATCTTGAATCTTCTCCCTAAAGTTGACTGCACGCTTTGTGGAGCCCCAAATTGCAAATCATTCGCTATAGATATTATGAATGAAAAATCAACCATCGAACATTGTATTTTTATTCAAAAAATGATGGAAGAAAAAGGAGAATTAACCCGTAAAGAAACCACCGTCAAGTTTAAAGATATTTGGGGTATTTAAAAAAATATATATAATCCGTTTAATACTAAAATTATGAATATTAAAGATGTAATAAATCAACTAGAATTGACAGTTCATTGTGGTAATAATGGTATAGAAAATGAAGTAATTGGAGGTTATACTTCTGATTTACTCAGTGATGTGATGGGGAATGCCCAAGCTGGAACGATTTGGATTACGTTGCAAACCCATAAAAATGTTATGGCTATTGCCTCATTAAAAGATTTGGCTGCCGTTATTTTGGTCAGAGACTTAAAACCAGATCCAGATATGGCAGAACAAAGCCATAGTGAAGGAATACCTGTTTTGGGAACTTCGAAAAGTGCTTTTGAAATTTCTGGTGCATTATTTAATTTATTAAACAAATAAAAATGAATCTCTTTAAAGCAGATTTACATATTCACACCGTATTATCTCCTTGTGGCTCACTTGATATGAGTCCCAAAGTGATTGTGAAAACTGCTTTGCAAAAAGGATTAGACATTATTGCTATTACAGATCATAATTCAACCAGACAATGTCTTGGGGTAACACAAGCAGCAGCTCATTCTAACTTAAAAGTTTTTTTAGGGGTAGAAGTAACTACCAAAGAAGAAATTCATTGTTTAGCTTACTTTGAAAATTTTGAATTATTAAACTGTTTTCAAGATTATATAGATCAATATTTGCCTGATTATAAGAACAATGCTGATAAGTTTGGCTATCAGGTCGTGGTTGATGCAGATGAAAATATAATCTATGAAGAAAGCAGGTTGCTGATAACCGGTTTAGATCAAAATATCAATCAAATAGAATTAAAAGTACGTGAATTAAACGGAATTTTCATTCCTGCACATATAAACAAGCCTAAATACAGTTTAATAGGCCAATTGGGTTTTATTCCTAATGATTTGAGAGTTGATGCTTATGAAGTGTCAAATCACATTACCAAAGAAGTAATGCGTAGTCAGAATATTTTTCTAAAAGATAAATCAATTTTACAGAATTCTGATGCTCATATTCCAGAATTAATTGGTAAATCATACAATATTTTGAAAATGGAGAAACCAACTTTCAAAGAATTTAAAATGGCTTTACATAATATAAATGGAAGAGAAATAGTAGGATGAAAAACATGGCATTACATATCATGGATATAGTTCAAAACTCAATCAAAGCAAAAGCAAGTGAGATAAGTGTTGACATCAATGTAAATGAGTTTCACCAAACAACAACAGTTGAAATTGAAGACAATGGAGTGGGTATGGATGCAATATTTTTAAAAAAGGTAATAGACCCATACACCACTTCTAGAACAACCAGAAATGTAGGATTGGGAATACCATTGCTAAAAATGAATTCCGAGATAACAGGCGGAAGTTTTATAATCGAATCTCAACCTAATCAAGGCACAAAAACACAAGCAATATTTTATAACAACCATATAGATTGCATTCCGTTGGGTGATATACCAGGAGTTATAATGCTGCTGATTGGAGCCAATCCTCTTATCAATTTAAAATATAAATTCCAAACACCTGATGGAGCGTTTAATTTAGACACCAGAGAAATAAAAGAAACAATTGAAGATATTCCCATCAATAATCCTGATGTTCTTCATTTTATCAAAGAAATGATTCAGGAAAATATGGATAAAATATATATAAAATATTAATATAAAATCATTCAATATGTCAAAAGTAAAATCACTTGGAGATTTGAGAAAAATCAAAGAAAACATTAAATCCAGAATGGATTTGCGCGAAAAAAGCGAGGACATCGAAAATATTATTCAGGTAAAAGTGGCTATGGCGACTTGCGGAATTGCATCTGGAGCAAAGGAAGTAATGGAATATTTTATTGCCGAACTTCATAAACGTCGTATTAATGCTGTAGTAACTCAAACAGGCTGTATGGGTTATTGTTATGCAGAACCCACCATCGAGTTATCTATGCCAGGAGAATTACCTGTTGTTTATGGAAATGTCAACTTTAAAAAAGCTGATGAAATCATGGAAAAACACATCATTAGAGGTGAGATGACCGATGGAATTATTCCTGTTAATTATCTAACAGTAGATTAAAAATAACTCAAAAGTAAGATGACAAAGCCATAACAAATTTTGATTCAACCCAAAATTTATATGAAGTTCAGGTAACTATCAAAATCCATTTTACTTTTAAATAACTAGTAATAATAGAAATATGAAAAATTACAGAATGCACCTTTTGGTCTGCGGTGGAACGGGTTGCCACGCATCACAAAGCAAAGAATTATTAGAAAATTTTAAAAACACCTTAATAGAGAAGAACTTGCAAGACGAAGTACACGTAATTGCAACTGGTTGTTTCGGTTTTTGTGAGAAAGGACCTATTGTAAAAGTAATGCCCGACAATACTTTTTATACTCAGGTTTTACCCATTGATGCCAGCGAAATAATAAACGAACATGTGATAAAGGGCAGAAAAGTAGAACGTTTACTCTATATTGACCCAATCAAAGAGAAAACGATTTCTGATTCGAAAAACATGGATTTCTATAAAAAACAATTGCGTATTGCCTTACGCAATTGCGGATTTATAGATCCTGAAAATATTGACGAATATATTTCCCGAGATGGTTATGAAGCATTGGCAAAATGTACTACACAATGGACCCCTCAACAAGTTATTGATGAAATTAAATTATCCGGTTTAAGAGGTCGTGGAGGCGGAGGTTTTCCAACTGGTTTGAAATGGAAAATTACTAGCAAAAGTGTAGCCGACCAAAAATATGTGGTTTGTAATGCCGATGAAGGAGATCCTGGTGCATTTATGGATCGTTCTATTTTAGAAGGAGATCCGCATTCTATTATTGAATCCATGGCTATCTGTGGCTACTCAATTGGTGCTAACATAGGTTTGGTATATATCAGAGCAGAATATCCTCTGGCTATCAAGCGATTAAAAATAGCTTTAGACCAAGCCAGAGCTTATGGTCTTTTGGGTGATAATATATTTGGAACGGATTTCTCATTTGACATTAATATTAAATATGGTGCAGGCGCATTTGTCTGTGGCGAAGAAACTGCCTTGATACATTCTATGGAAGGTTTGCGCGGTGAACCTACTCTCAAACCTCCTTTTCCGAGTGTTTCTGGTTATTTAGAAAAACCAACCAACGTGAATAACGTTGAAACATTAGCCAATATACCCGCAATCATAAACAAAGGAGGAGCGTGGTATTCAACCATAGGTACCGAAAAATCCAAAGGAACCAAAGTGTTTGCCTTAGCAGGAAACATAAACAATGTAGGGTTGATAGAAGTACCTATGGGAATCACTCTGAGAGAAATAATTTTTGAAATTGGTGGAGGAATTAAAGACGGTAAAAAATTCAAAGCCGTGCAAACAGGTGGTCCTTCTGGTGGATGTTTGACAGAAAAACATTTAGACATACCCATTGATTTTGACACACTCACTGCAGCTGGCTCAATGATGGGATCTGGCGGTATGATAGTGATGGACGAAGATAATTGTATGGTTTCGATGGCTCGATTTTATCTGGAATTTATTGTTGAAGAATCTTGTGGCAAATGTGCTCCTTGCAGAATTGGGAATAAAAGATTGCACGAGATGCTTGAAAAATTATGCGATGGTAAGGGAACCCTTGAGGATTTAGATTTACTTAAAAATTTAAGTGTAGTTGTAAAAGAAACTTCTTTGTGTGGATTAGGACAAACTTCTCCAAATCCAATTCTTTCTACTATAAATAATTTCTACGACGAATACTATGCTCACGTGGCTGAACACAAATGTCCGAGTGGTCAATGCAAATCCTTTATGAGGTATTATATCAGCGAGGAGAATTGTATTGGTTGCCTAGTTTGCGCCAGAAAATGTCCAGTAGGGGCAATAACAGGAGAGAAAAAGACGGTTCATGTGATCAATCAGGAACTTTGTACCAAATGTGGAATCTGCATGGAAAAATGCAAGTTTCATGCTGTTTACTTAAATTAATTCTATAATAAAAAGCTATATGGATACGATTAGCATAAAAATCGACAATAAGAATTTTCAGGTTGAAAAAGGCACAACAATATTGGATGCCGCAAAAAGTGTGGGTATAAATATTCCAACCTTGTGTTATATGCACTTACACGATTTAAACACCACTCACAATCCTTCAGGATGCCGGATTTGTGTTGTGGAAGTTGTAGGTCGAAAGAATTTAGTTCCTGCCTGCGCTACAGAATGCCTACCTGGAATGGAAATAAAAAACCAAACCATTAGAGTTTTAAATAGTCGAAAAACCGTATTGGAATTGATTCTTAGTGACCATCCCACTGATTGTTTGATCTGTGCCAAAAATGGACATTGCGACCTTCAAACGATGGCACAACAAATGGGAATTCGAGAAATTCATTATAAAGGCGAACAATCACATTATATCAAAGACACTTCTCCTGCCATCAAACGTGATATGGACAAATGTATAGGTTGCCGAAGATGCGTTACAATGTGCAATGATGTTCAGACAGTAGGAGCTTTATCTGCTATTAACAGAGGTTTTATGTCAGTAGTCGCACCTGCTTTTCAAATGAATTTAGAAGAAAGTGTTTGTACCTATTGTGGTCAATGCGTAGCTGTTTGTCCAACGGCGGCTTTAACCGAAGCAGACCATACCAGTTTCGTAATCAGAGCATTGGCAGACCCATCTAAAACAGTTATTGTACAAACAGCACCAGCAGTTAGAGTAGCTTTAGGCGAAGAATTCGGATATGATCCAGGTACAATTGTTACTGGCAAAATGACTGCGGCACTTAAAGATTTAGGTTTTAATTATGTTTTTGATACTGATTTCGCCGCTGACCTTACCATTATGGAAGAAGCAGCAGAATTATTAGATAGATTAACAAGACATCTAAATGGTGACACTACAGTAAAATTACCATTATTAACTTCTTGTTGTCCAGGTTGGGTCAGCTTCTTTGAGCATCAATTTCCAGATATGAAGGAAATTCCTTCAACGGCTCGTTCCCCACAACAAATGTTTGGCGCTATTGCCAAAACCTATTTAGCCGATAAACTAGGCATCAATCGTGAAAATATGGTTGTGGTTTCTATTATGCCTTGTTTGGCAAAAAAATACGAATGCAGCCGAGATGAATTTAAAACGAATGGAAATCCGGATGTAGATTATGTACTATCGACTAGAGAATTAGCCCGATTAATCAAACAAGCGAGCATTGATTTTGAAAGTTTAACACCCGTAGAATTTGATCATCCAATGGGAGAATCATCAGGAGCTGGAGTAATTTTCGGAACCACGGGAGGTGTAATCGAAGCTGCAGTTAGAACTGCTTATGAGGCTTTTACAAAACAAAAATTGCACAAAGTCGATTTCAAACAACTCAGAGGAATGGATTGGATTAGAGAATCGACTATCGATTTTAATGGCACACCTATCAAGATTGGAATTGCTCACGGTTTAGGTAATGCCCGTAAACTTCTTGAGGAAATTAGAGAAGGTAAGTCTCAATACCACGCCATCGAAATTATGGCTTGTCCTGGCGGATGCATTGGTGGCGGAGGTCAGCCTTTGCACCACGGAGATTCAAATATTTTATTGGCAAGACAAAAAGCGATTTATTCTGAAGACGAAGCTAAAGTCATTCGAAAATCTCATGAAAATCCATCTATTCAAAAATTGTATAGTGAGTTTCTTGGAAGTCCAATGAGTGAGAAAGCACATCAGTTGTTACACACTCATTATTTTGACAAGAGCAAACACATAGAAATCACTAAAGATTAATTTATTATTCAATAATTAAAACAGAATAACAATGATGACAATATGCGAAAATAATGTCGCCAAAATAAAAGAAATTTGCGAAGAATTTAATAGAGATAAAGGAGAATTAATCAATGTGCTACACAAAACTCAAACCACATTTGGGTATTTACCCGAGGAGGTTCAGGAAATAGTAGCCGAAAACTTAAACACTTCTCTAGCCCATGTTTATGGTGTGGTTTCTTTTTACTCCTTTTTTACTATGATTCCAAAAGGTGAACATCCCATCAATATTTGTATGGGAACAGCCTGTTATGTTCGGGGTGCCGAAAAAATAATTAATGAATTCCGAACATTACTAGACATAAAAGTCGGGGAAACAACAAAAGACGAAAAATTCTCCCTTAGCAGTTTAAGATGCATCGGAGCCTGTGGATTAGCTCCAGTAGTATTAGTAGGAGATAAAGTGTATGGGCGAGTAACACTCGATAGTGTGAAAGATATTTTGGATGAATACAAGTAAAGTGAGATTGTTAACTATTGTTCTTAAATTTCAAGACCTATGAGGTTTTAAAAACCTCATAGGTCTTTTATAAAAAAATCAATCGGTTACTAATTCAAAATGATTCATACTACTTTTTTAATTTTGCAAAACAGGTTCTACAACTTGGTAAGGAACAATACTATTCATTCCCATCGTAATAGCTTCAAGATTTAATGGAATTAAATCATGATAGCGTTCAGAGATTGATTTTTTCAAACCCTCTATAACATTCTCTATTTTAATTATTGGTTTTTCTTTCAAATATCCTCCTAATATCACCATATTGAATATTTTTTTATTTCCCATTTCGGTTGCCAATTTAGTGCCTTCAATTTGAAAAATTTTAATATCTTTTCTCGTAGGATGTGAAGTAATTCCATTGGGATCATAAATTAAGATCCCTCCAGGTTTTACAAATTCCTCAAATTTATCCATCGATTGTTGGTTCAATATAATAGCAGTATCGACAACTTTCAGGTATGGAGAACTAATTCTTTCATCGCTAAGAATAACGGTCACATTTGCAGTACCACCGCGCATTTCAGGTCCGTAAGAAGGCATCCAACTCACCTCTTGATCTTGCATAATCCCGGAATAGGCCAATATTTTCCCCATTGACAATACTCCTTGCCCACCAAAACCAGCGATAATAATTTCTTCAGTCATTATTTATACTTTTAATTTTCCTTCCACTTTTATATCTCCAAGCGGAAAATAGGGAAACATATTTTCTTCCATCCAAATATTCGAATCGTTAGGCGTCATTTTCCACCCCGAATTACAATTTGAAAGGATTTCAATAAAGGAAAGTCCTTTTTTCAATCTTGTGTTTTCAAAGGCCTGCTTAATCGCTATTTTAGCTTTTCGCGCGTGTTTATGAGTATGAATGGCATGTCGGCTTGCAGAATATACACCAGGAAGATTCGCAATTAACTCGGTAATTTTTAAAGGAGAACCCATAGAAGCAATTTCTCTTCCGTAAGGCGAAGTCGATGATTTCATACCTGCTAGAGTCGTCGGAGCCATTTGACCTCCAGTCATTCCGTAAATTCCATTATTAACAAAAAAGATAACCATATTCTCGCCTCTATTGCAAGCGTGAATGGTTTCGGCTGTGCCAATGGCAGCTAAATCACCGTCACCCTGATAGGTAAAAATATATTTTTCGGGCCAAGTTCTAACTATAGCGGTGGCCACTGCAGGAGCACGACCGTGAGCGGCTTGTACCATATCGATATTCATAAAATCATAAGCCAAAACAGAACATCCCACCGGTGCAACACCAATAGTATCGGCTGAAATACCCATTTCATCAACGACTTCCATAATTAAATTATTGACCGTTCCGTGACCACAGCCGGGACAGTACGACAAGGCATTACCAGTCATTAATTGCGATTTACAGAATACTTGATTCTCTGGTTTTATGATGTCTAAAACTTCCATTGTTGGTGATTTTTTGTTCTAAAGCGGCTACTATTTCTTCTGGAGTATGAATGATTCCTCCCGTTCTACCAAAATGCTGTACTGGCACTTTATGTTCAACCGAAAGCCTTACGTCTTCAACCATTTGGCCTGCATTGAGCTCTACGCTTAAAATGCCTTTGACTTGATCAGCCAATTCTAATAATTCTTGTTTTGGAAATGGAAACAAAGTTATGGGTCTCAATAAACCCACTTTTATTCCTTTGGCTCGAGCCAATTCAACTGCTTTTTGTGAAATTCTAGCACTTGAACCATACGCCACAATCAGATATTCGGTGTCGTCGCACTGTATTTTTTCAAAACGCAAGTCCTCCTTTTCCATTTGCGCATATTTCTTTTGTAATCTATGCACTCTAGCTTCCATTTTTTCGGATTGTAAATCGAGAGAAGTTATAATATTGCGTTCTCGTCCTTTCTTACCCGTTGCAGCCCAATCTCCATTTTGTTCGATCAATTCGGCATCCGTCAATCTCGGTTTTTGATCTTTTAGAATCACTTTTTCCATCATTTGACCAATCAATCCATCCGAAAGAATCAATACTGGCGCACGATATTTAAAGGCAATATCAAAAGCATCTTCGACAAAATCGGCCATTTCCTGAACCGAAGCTGGTGCTAAAACATACAATTTATAATCACCATGTCCTCCTCCTTTTACAGATTGAAAATAATCGGCTTGCGAGGGTTGAATAGTTCCTAAACCTGGTCCGCCACGAACAACATTTACAATCACCGCTGGCAATTCGGCGCCAGCCAAATAAGAAATCCCCTCTAATTTCAAAGAAATCCCAGGACTTGAGGACGATGTTAAGGCTTTTTTTCCGGTACTTGCAGCACCATAAACCATGTTGATTGCTGCTATTTCGCTTTCTGCTTGTAGAACCACCATTCCGGTTCGCTTTTCAGGACGCTCTGTCATTAAATATTCGATAATTTCTGTTTGTGGAGTAATCGGATAACCAAAATAAGCATCAACTCCAGCTCTAATCGCCGCTTCAGCCAAGGCTTCGTTTCCTTTCATTAATTTTAATTCAGGCATCTTATTAAAGGTATAAATGGTTATGTCGAAACTTTTACTCTATAGACTGTAATTGCTCTATCAGGACAAACAATGCCACAATTGGTGCAGCCATTGCAAGCTTCGGGGTTTTTCATAAAGGCGTAATGGTATCCTTTTCTGTTGACTTCAGTTGACATCGCAATCACATTATCCTGACAAACAGGAATACATACTTCGCAGCCCTTACACACTTGAGTATTTACGACTATAGCCCCTTTTACTTTTGCCATATCAACAAATTTATAGATGAATAATAGACCATAATTTAATTATTCTCAAAGGTAAGATATGTCTATTGCAATTAAAATGATAAATATCATATTTACCATCTTTTGCATAGCTACCTATATGTGCCTTTTTGGGATTAAAAAAACCCGCTAAATTTTGCATTTAGCGGGTTTCTGTTTGATTTCAAATTGATTAGCAAAGCACTGAATGGTCAATTATTTGGCATTGACTATGTTTTCAATGTTTTTTCTGTATTCTTTGCTTTTTTGTTCAGATATTTCATAAACTACATCTTTTTTTCCTGTATTAATAACAACCTTTTTTAAATAATGTTTTAACGATAACTCGGGTGGACTTTTCATATTTAAGGTGCAAGCTCCATCAAAGTAGCCATCGCTTTCTATAGTTTCAATTTCAGAAACTTTTGATCCATCGCTAAAAACAACCGAAATTGTCATCACTTCATTCAAAGTTGTGGTAAAAAAACCATCCATAACTAACATCAAATGATAGGTATTTTTCAACTCTGGTCCTTTAAATTCGTGACGTGTTATATTGTACTTTAGCCCTTTGGCCAAGGTTGGAAATTTTACCGAACAATCTAGTTCGAAACTGGCTACATCGCCCGATTCGTCTACCCTAGTCACAATTTTGGCAACCTGCGCTTGAATTACTACAGTTGTTAGTAAAAGCGCTATTGATAATAAAAGCTTCTTCATAGCTATCTTTATTTAATTTTTTAAAATATTTAACTTGGGATGCAATTTACAATTTATAATGGTTCATTAACATTTTCTCATAAACTTTATCGGGCAATATTCTTTTCAATACAATCGAAAATTTCTGCATAAAAGCCCCCACCTTGTAATGAATTCTTGGGTTTGGAGTTTGGATGATGGCATAAACGGCTTCTGCCATTTCATTCGGGTTACTACCACTATCTACGTGTTCATCCATCAATTTTAGTGTATTGCCATACGGAATTTCATAAGCAGAACCCTGAATTAACGGAGCGTGAAAGCGTCCCGAAGCTATATTTGTCGCGAAATCGCCAGGAGCTACATTCGTAATCTGAATTCCCATCGCTTGTACTTCCATTCGCAAGGCTTCGGTAATCAATTCTAAAGCTCCTTTTGAAGCGGAATAGACGCTGCGATACGGCAAGCCCATATAGCCCGCAATAGAAGTAATATTGATAATCAAACCTGATTTTTGGGAACGCATTTGTGGTAAAACTGCCTTCATCACTTCGATCGGGCCAAAGAAATTAGTCTCAAAATTATTCCTGATCTCCTCTGTTGGAATTTCTTCCAAAGGCCCTGTAATCCCGACTCCAGCATTATTGATTACAATATCCAATCTTCCAGAAACAGCAATAACTTTGGCTACTGCCTCCTGAATTGAATCTATATTTCGAACGTCTAAAGAAACTAATGGAAAAACCGAATTCAACACTCGTTCTGGATTCCTGCTGGTTCCATAAACCACAAAACCTTTGTGATGCAAAAATTCGCCTATAGATTTTCCAATTCCTGAAGAACCGCCTGTGATCAAAACTACTTTGTTCATTGTTTGCATTTAGATAGGGGTAAAAATAAAAAAATCTTCCCAAAGGAAGATAAATAAAGTATAAAAGATTGCTTTGCTTCGTTTCTCGCAACTCCTCGCAATGACATAAAAAATGGCAAGCGACCTACATCGCACCGCTCAACCACGTACCCTTGCTATGTTCCCATCCTGGGGGATTCTGCAGGAGCTGGTCGTGTAGGACTTGCCGGCGCAAATATACAATCTTTTTATATTTTTGCAAGGACTTTGCTGCTATAAAAATATCGTTGTATATTGCATCGACAAAATTTCAATTTATGAAAAATTATAACTTCCTATTTATCATTTTATTAGGAATAGCTTTGGCTAATTGTGGCGGTACAAAAAAAGGTGAAAATTCTATATTTACTTTCGATGATTCGAAATATAAAGGCAAATATCAATCCCAAGAGTCATTGAATTTAGGTATATTAAATACCAATTCAAAAACAGTAGATAGTGTTGTTTACTTTAATAACGACGTAAAAATAGGTTCCAATAAAGGACTTGAGAAACTAACTTTCAGTCTAAAAGACCAAAAATTAGGATACCAAAACCTGAAAGCGGTGGTTTACTTTGAAGGCGAAAACTCCATTGCGACTACAAGAATCGAACTGGTTTCGAGTATAACGCCCAAATTATTAAATTATACTATTGTAAATACGTACCCACACGATACTGAATCCTATACGCAGGGATTAGAGTTTAATAAAGATACATTATATGAAAGTACAGGCTCTGGAAACAATTGCAAGTCGTATTTAAGGAAATACGATTATAAATCAGGCGAAATATTCAAACAAACAGATCTCGATCCTATGTATTTTGGCGAAGGAATAACTATTGTCAACAACCAAATTTTCCAATTGACTTGGCAAAATAAAACAGGTTTTATCTATAATGCCAATACATGGAAACTTGAAAAAACATTTACTTATGAAAAGGATATTGAGGGTTGGGGAATAACTAACGACGGAAAAAACATTTATCAATCGGATGGCACTGAAAAAATTTGGACGATGAATCCAGCAAATCAAAAAATGATTGACCATATCAATGTCTATTCAGCTGATGCGAAAATTAAGTCAATAAATGAACTCGAATGGATCAATGGAAAAATCTACGCCAATATTTATCAAAAAGATGCTATTGCTGTGGTAAACCCTGCCACTGGTGCCGTTGAAGGGATTTTGGATTTTTCAGCTTTACGAAAATCAATACAATTCCCACAAGCCGAGGTACTCAATGGAATCGCTTACAACCCAAAAACAAAGACTATTTTTGTAACTGGCAAACAGTGGGAAAAAATGTTTGAAATCAGAGTTTCGGAATAATTTCCAACCCAAATGAAAACGCTAATCATCAACATCAAGGAATTACTTCAGGTACGAGACGCTTCGGTTTTGAAAGTTTCCGGTGCTGAAATGGCTGTTCTTCCCACCATCAAAAATGCTTTTCTTCTGATTGAAAATGATTTAATTGCCGGTTTTGGTTCAATGGCAGACTTGCCGAAAATAAATGCCGATAAAATTATCGATGCGGACGGAAAAATGGTTTTGCCTGCTTGGTGCGACTCGCACACTCATATTGTTTATGCTGGCAATCGCGAACAGGAATTTGTGGATAGAATTAATGGCCTTTCCTATGAAGAAATTGCCAATCGTGGTGGTGGAATTCTGAATTCAGCCAAAAAACTCAATGCAACATCTGAGGAAGAAATCTACAACCAATCCAAACTTCGATTGGAAGAGATAATGCTTCTAGGAACTGGAGCTGTCGAAATAAAATCGGGATACGGACTTTCCGTTGAAGGTGAGTTGAAAATGCTTCGCGTTATACAACGATTGTCACAAAATTATCCAATTACTATAAAGGCTACTTTTCTGGGTGCCCACGCTTTTCCCTCAGCATATAAAACCAATCGAAAAGGATATATTGATTTGATTATTGATAAAATGCTTCCTGAAATCGCCGCAGCAAATTTAGCTGATTATGTCGATATTTTTTGTGAAACAGGTTATTTTACAGTAGCCGAAACCGAACAAATTATGGCAGCCGGAATCCGTTTGGGTTTACAGCCCAAAATTCATGTGAATCAATTCAATTCTATTGGTGGAATTCAGGCTGGAATAAAATACAATGCGCTTTCTGTTGATCATCTGGAAGTGATGAAACCCGAAGATATTGAAGCCTTAAAAAATACACAAACAATGCCAGTGGCTTTGCCTTCGTGTTCTTATTTCCTCGGAATTCCTTATACTCCAGCCCGTGAAATGATAACTGCTGGTTTACCAATGGCACTCGCTAGCGATTTTAATCCCGGTTCCACTCCATCGGGAAATATGAATTTTGTGGTTTCAACGGCTTGCATCAAAATGAAAATGACTCCCGAAGAGGCCATCAACGCAGCAACTCTAAACGGAGCTTATGCTATGGGAATTTCAGAAACCCACGGAAGTATCACCATTGGCAAAAAAGCCAATCTCATCATTACTAAACCTATTTCTTCCTATTATCAGTTGTCGTATGCCTTTGGAAGTAATTTGATTGAATCTGTACTTATTGAAGGAAAGGTTTTCACATAAAAAAAGAGGAACATCGCTGCTCCTCTTTCTCTATTAATCTAAAAACCACTATTTCAAAGTGAAACTTGTTTTAGAAACCAATTCGCTTTTGTCGAAAACATTCACGAAATAAGCTCCTTTTGCAAAGTCTTTACCTTTTAAATCTTCAGAAACATTTACAGTTTTATTTTCGTATTTTACTTTAGAAATAAAACTATACGTTAATGATTTTTCACCAAAGTTTACGGTTTGTTTTTCGCCAAGAACATTGTTTTTGCTATCGATAACTTGAACATAATATTCTTTATCTCCAGATTTTGCAATTTGGTTTTCAGCAATGGTGAAACTTATCTTAAGAATATCGGCTGCACCTGCTCTTTCTGTTGCTATCTGTTTTCCTGAACTTCTTAGTTTGTAAGCAGCGGTTTGCATATTTAAAACAGTCAATTTAGAACCTTTTTCTACTGTTTTTGACAAATCTTCGTTTTGACCTACTAATACTTCGTTGTATTTTTTGGCTTCACCCAAAACCACTACAGTACTATCGCGCTCATTGGTCAAGGTTTTGTTTTGCTTTTTCAAGCCTTCGTTTTCGGCCATCAAAGACTTCATATTGCTTTCCAATTTAATGTATTGTGCTTTGTATTTTGACAATGAAGCTACATCACCCTTTGATTTTTCTAAATCGTTCATCAATTGAACCACTTTGTCTCTTTCCTTCACTAATTCCTCAGACATAGAGGTGTTTTCTGCAATAGCGGCATCATAAGTTGCCTTTAATTCTTGCAAATCCTTCATCACTGATTCTTTTTCAGTTGTAGTTGTTGTAAGAACGGTTTGCACTTGCTTGACTTCTGTCGATAATTTATAAATATAAGCTAAACTACCTATCAATAGGAATGCTAAAACTCCTATAATTACCTTTAAACTTCCATGCGAATTGTTTTGTTGATCTTCCATTATTTCTATTATTTAATTACACAAATTTAACAATTTTAATTGAGTACAACAACGGATTCTAAACATTTATATTATATTTGGGAATTATATTTTGATATGGAAAAACTGATCCCTTTTACAATAAATGACCTTGCAAAAGTTACTAGTCACCGCAGTGGCGAAATAAAATTTGGGGAAAAAATGTTGACTATTCCCAAAGGGGTAGATCCTGCGGTTTATTTGGCCACTTGTGAAGCAAAATATGTCTTGTTTGGCATTCCAGAAGATATTGGAGTACGAGCCAATTTTGGTCGACCTGGAGCTGCTTCGGCTTGGGACTGCGCCATTGCAAGTATTGCCAATATTCAACACAACCGCTTTTGCAAAGGCAATCAGATATTGGTTTTAGGTAAATTGAATGTTCGGGAAGAAATGAAAGAAGTGGAACATTTGGATTTTAACGATATCGACGACCGATCCAAACTAAATCAACTTGTTGAAAAAATAGACAAAGAGGTTTCACACATCATTTTCCATATCATAAAAGCGGGTAAAACGCCCATTGTGATTGGAGGTGGACACAATAATTCTTACGGAAATATAAAAGGAACGGCTCTTGCCAAAGGAAAACCAATCAATGCAGTAAATTTTGATGCTCATTCTGATTTTAGAATTCTAGAAGGAAGACACAGCGGAAACGGTTTTTCGTATGCTTATGAAGAAGGTTTTCTTAAAAAATATTTTATTTTTGGTTTGCACGAAAATTACACTTCGAAGAATGTGCTCGATATACTCAAAAAAATGGATGATCGGGTCCGCTTTACCACCTACGACAGTATCAATATTCGAAAAGAAAAGAATTTTGATGAGGAACTAAATCAAGCCTTAGAATTTATCAAAAATGACTTTTACGGTGTGGAAGTCGATTTAGATGCTATTCCAAACATTGCTAGTAGCGCAATGACTTTAAGTGGCTTTTCGATCGAAGAATTAAGACAGTTTGTTACTTTCTTTGGAAAAAATAAAAATGCAACTTACCTTCATATTTGCGAAGGTGCTCCCGATTTATGTTATGAAAAAAACAACCATCTGATTGGCAAACTCATCGGATACTTGGTTACAGATTTTATAAAATCTAAAAATAGTTTGTTACCTCCAAAACATATTGTTTAGCAAATGAACTTGCTCTAAAACAGGGCGTTCGCTTTTAAAAATTTTTAGCCACGAATTTCACGAATTAGCACTAATTCAAAAATAATAAAAACAAAATAGCACTAATTTTCTCTATATTTAAAATGAATTTGTGTAATTTAAGGACATCAAAATTCGTGTTTATTCGTGACTCGAACAATCGTGAACAGGCGAAGCAAATTCGTGGTTTCTTTTTTTTCTGTTTTAAAACCGAACGCCATGCGCTAAAAAGGAGTAAACGAGCATCAAAAATAATAAACCTATCTTTGCGGTATTATCCAAGCACAAATTATTAGCTATTTAATCCCATAAATATGTTATTCGAAGATTTATCACTTTCAAAAAGTATCCAAAGAGCTGTATTTGAAGAAGGCTACACCAACCCTACTCCCATTCAAGAACAAGCCATTCCGCTGGTTTTAGCTGGTAGAGATCTAATTGGTTGCGCACAAACTGGAACTGGAAAAACAGCTGCATTTGCTATTCCAATAATTCATCAGTTGCACCGAATTGTAGGTTCATCGAAAAAAGCTAAGGAAATTAGAGCTCTAATTGTTACTCCTACTCGAGAATTAGCAGTTCAAATTGGGCAAAGTTTCGATACTTATGGTAAGTACACTAACCTTGTGCAACTCACAATTTTTGGTGGCGTTTCACAAGTACCACAAGTAGATGCGCTTCGCAATGGTGTTGACATTCTAATTGCTACTCCCGGAAGATTGCTCGATTTACACAAACAAGGATTTATCACATTAGACCATCTACACACTTTAGTCCTTGACGAAGCCGATCAGATGCTGGATATGGGATTCATAAATGATGTCAAAAAAATTGTAAAATTGACCCCAAAAAACAGACAAACATTATTGTTTTCGGCTACAATGCCTATTGCTATTCGAGAATTGGCCGAAATGTTTTTGCAAGATCCTGAAAAAGTGGAAGTCTCACCTGTGTCGTCTACTGCCCAAAACGTAGAACAACACGTTTATTTTGTCGAAAAAACCGAAAAAAGAAACTTGTTGTATCATTTAATTAAAAATCAAAATTTATCGGATGTATTGGTTTTTTCAAGAACAAAACATGGTGCTGACAATGTGGTTAAGGCTTTAAGAAAAAAAGATATTCCTGCCGAAGCCATTCACGGTGACAAATCACAAAATGCCAGACAACGTGTTTTAGATGCGTTCAAAAACAAAGAAGTAGGCGTTTTGGTGGCAACAGACATTGCCGCTCGTGGAATTGATATTGACCAGTTACCTTATGTTATCAATTTTGATTTACCTAATATTCCAGAAACCTATGTTCATCGAATTGGGAGAACTGGTCGGGCTGGAAATGAAGGCATCGCGATCTCATTTTGCGGCAAAGACGAACACCAATATTGGAAAGACATTCAAAAACTGATCAAAGTCGATGTCAAAACAATTAGTGACCACCCTTATCCTTGGCATTCTGGAAGTCCAGAAACCGCTCCAGGTGGATCTACAAAACCAAATAACTCCAACCGAAGCGGTGGAGCTCACAAATCAAGAAAATCGAACGTTTCGAAACAAAATAAAAAACGCTGGTATTAAGCCCTTTTAAAATTAATAAAAAAAAGCATCTTTTAGTCCTAAACTGAGAGGTGCTTTTTTTTAGATATTATTATTAGTAAACTTCTTGTTATCAGGTATTTGAGTGTTAATTATTTGTTATCACAAAGATAATTTATTCAAATATTAACTAACTTTATTATGCACAATTAACAACTATTTAAATTCATTATCATGAAAACTTTAGTTAAAAAAGACGGCTTGTTTCCGTCATTAGAAAACAAATCAATCCATAATTTTTTTGATGATTTCATTACAAAAGATTTATTTGATTGGACCGACAGAAATTTTGCAGCTTTAGGTAGTAATTTACCTTCTGTAAATTTAAAAGAAACCGATACTAAAATTGAAGTTGAATTAGCCGCACCTGGCATGAAAAGAGATGACTTCAAAGTAGAAATCGACAATGACATCTTAATGATTTCTTCTGAAAAAGAGGATAAGAAAGAAGAAGTTAACAAAAAAGAAAACTACATCCGACGAGAATTTAATTATCAAACTTTTAGTAGAACTTTTAGTTTACCTGAAACTATCGATGAAAACAAAATTGAAGCTACTTATAAAGATGGTATTCTTCACGTTATGATTGGCAAAAAAGAGGGAATTCAAAAAAGAAGTCTAAAATCTATTCCAATCAAATAATAACTTAAACTAAAAACGCTGTCAATAGACAGCGTTTTTAGTTTTTTTGATTTGGTCATTAATAACCTGAAATAGCTTTAAAGGCTCAAAAGGTTTTATCATTATATCATTCATTCCTGCTTCGATGGCTTCTTCTGTAATTTCGTCTTTGGCGAAAGCCGTCAAAGCGATAATAGGTGTTTGGATTCCTTTGTAACGGATTTTTCGAGTCGTTTCGAAACCACTAATCAAAGGCATATTAATATCCATCAAAATAACATCGAAAACATCTTTATCAAGAACATCCAAGGCTTGATACCCATCATCTACAATAAAGCAAGTGCAATTGTATTTTTCGATTATTTTCTTGGTTATAGTCTGGTTGATTTTATTATCCTCGACAACTAATATTTTAAAAATTTGACCGGTACTCAAATCAACTTTAATATTATTGATGATTTCATTTGTTTTATCGGGATTATGGTCGAATGCAATGGTGAAAATAAAAGTGGTACCTACACCTACTTGACTTTCGAGAGTAATTTCACTTTTGAAAAGATCTAATAACCTTTTTACAATGGCTAGACCCAAGCCGGTTCCTTGATAATCATTTTCGTTACGCCCAATTTGAACAAATTTTTCGAAAATCTTCTCCTGGTCGGCAGAATCAATCCCTACTCCATTATCCGCAATTTGAAACTCAATAAAATTAGCATTGTTTTCTACTTTAACCAAATTGGCGCTCACAATTACTTCACCATTTTTGGTAAATTTCAAAGCATTGCTTATTAAATTCATCAATACTTGAGCTAGACGCAGTTTATCCCCAATCAAATACTCAGGAATGGACTTATCTACCTTAACAATTATCTTGTTATTATGACTTTGGGCTATAAAAGAAAGTGCGTTTTTGACCAAATTGATCTCATCCGAAATATTGAAGGTTAAGTTTTCGAGAACAATTTTATTTTCTTCGATCTTATTGATTTGAAGGATATCGTTTACTAGTGATAAAAGATACCGCGCAGAAAATTTCAGTGAATTAAGATGCGGACTCTGGGCCAATTCTTTATGCTCGTCTAATAATAAATTGGTGATACCTATCACGCCGTAAAGAGGAGTTCGCAGTTCGTGACTAATCGTCGATACAAATTGAGTTTTGGCCTGTGAAGCTTTCTCTGCATTATCTTTTGCAATAATCAATTCTTCGTTGGCAATAGTAAGCTCGTGATTTGCCTTTTTCTTGAAATTAAAATTTGTAACTAATCAGTCTCAAATATAGGGATTTTATTTCATGTCAAAATGACGTGAAATAAAATTCGAATTCATGCCACATAGTCATTGGATTTATTAGGTGAATCTTTTTATATTTTGTACT
>NZ_JBIKRX010000035.1:0-29431 GCF_044348915.1 Flavobacterium sp.
CTTTTCTCAATAATGCTTTCAGTTCTTCGGAACTATAATTTGTTACTCTTAATGCTGCTCTACTCATGGTTTTTTTGAGTAAAGATACATATATTATTTGTAATTACATATTAGACTTTATATAATTGTTACTAATTCAAAAGTGATTCCAACGTTTGCTTTAATACCTGACCATTCTGCAGGAACGCTTCCAAAATCAGCGTTAGTAGCTGTAAAGTCTTTGTTTAATACATCTATTTGTGATTGTATTTGGGCATCTGAATATTTTCAGTGGCCGTTCTATATAAAACATTCACTACAACTGGAATTACGATTTTGCCATTAACCAATCTGAAATTTGAATTAAGTTTCGAAATTCTAGCTTTTGTAAAAGTTTCAATTTCATTCATTCTAATAGCTAGAGTCGGATCGGCTTCTAATTGAGCCTGAAGGACATCTTGCGACGCACACATTCTACGACCGTTTACATTAATTGCGGACTCTGTTGTGTCAACTGATTCGTTTTGACACGAAAATAACATCAAGGTTGCGGCTGCAGATAAAAGGATTTTTCTCATAATGGTTAGGGTTAAATGTTAATTGGTTTGGTTAAAATTTTCACAATTTTATAAAAAAAAAAATATAAAAAAACCAAATATATCTAACAAAATAACGAGTATAATGAAATAATTATCAAACACTTATTTCTTGAGTATTTTTTTATTTTTCAGAAAAAAAATCAATTATTAAAAATGTAGTTCATAATATTAGCTCCCATTTTTAGGGCTTTTTCCCTGACTGGGGCTGGGTCATTATGAACTTCGGCATCTTCCCAACCATCACCTAAATCACATTCGAAAGTATAGAATAAAACTAATCTATTTTCTATGAAAATTCCAAAAGCTTGTGGGCCTTTTCCGTCGTGCTCGTGAATTTTAGGTAGCCCATTGGCAAATAAATACGGTTTCTGAAAAATGGGATGATTCGCCGGAATTTCGACTAAATTCGTATTTGGGAAAATTTTCTTGATTTCTTTTCTAATGTATTGATCCATACCAAAGTTATCATCAATATGAAGGAATCCGCCCGAGGTCAAGTAATTCCTAAGATTGCTCGCATCTGCATCGCTGAAAACCACGTTGCCGTGTCCTGTCATATGCAGGAAAGGATAAGAAAACAAATCGGGACTACTGGGCACTACTGTTGCCGGTTTTGATTTTATTCGAGTATGGATATTAGCATTGCAATATTTAATCAAATTGGGCAAAGCGGTCGGATTGGCATACCAATCTCCACCGCCGCTATATTTAAGCAAGGCAATTTCTTGGGAAAAGCAAGCTATTGGAAAAAAAAGAAGGATGAAAAATACTTTTTTTATAAACATTTGAAATTGCTATTAATTATCCAAATCTAATTAAAAATCTGCGTTTGATCCGTGCCTTTGCGCAGCAAATCCGTTTTATCAGCGTGCTATTTATTCTTTACTCATTCACAAAAACTACACTATGACATGCCACAATAGCCGCAGTTTCAGTTCGCAGTCTAGTATTTCCTAAAGATACAGGAACATAATCATTTTCTAAGGCCAACGCAATTTCTTTTTCCGAAAAATCGCCTTCTGGACCTATTAGTAAAGTAACATTTTCGTTGGGTTTCAAAACTGATTTCAAAGATTTTTTATCTGTTTCTTCGCAGTGAGCAATAAGTTGCAGGCCTTCACTTTTTTGTTTTACAAATTCTTTGAAAGTGATGGCTTGGTTTAGTTTTGGCAGAAACAAAACATTTGATTGCTTCATTGCGGTTAGTAAGATTTTTTCAAAACGTTCTCTATTCACAACTTTTCGCTCAGAGCGGTCACAGATAATAGGTGTGATTTCGTAAATGCCAATTTCGGTGGCTTTTTCTAAAAACCATTCGTAACGATCATTCATTTTGGTAGGAGCAACCGCTAAATGCAAATTGAATTTTGAAGGCTCTGTTTTTTCTACACTTAGAATCTCAACGGTACATTTATTGTCTGAAGCCAGCGTAATTTCCGTTTTGAATAACAAACCCAAACCATTGGTTACAAATAAAATATCGGTATCTTTTTTGCGTAAAACTTTTATAATGTGCTTGCTTTCTTCTTTGTCAAAAGAAAAGCTCTCGGTCGTTTCGTCGATATTTGGATTGTAAAATAATTGCATAATTAGAATTGAATTCGTGCTTTGGAAACAACAGATGAAGTTTCGAAATTTTCAGATAAAAACTTTTGATAACCTACAATTCCAATCATTGCAGCATTATCAGTGGTGTATTCAAATTTAGGAATGTAGGTTTTCCAACCGTATTTTCCTTCAGCCTCTTTCAGCGTGGTTCTAATCCCTGAATTGGCAGAAACGCCGCCACCTATCGCAATTTGGGTGATGCCTGTTTCTTTAACGGCCTTTTTGAGTTTGTCCATCAAAATTTCGATAATCGTATGCTGAATTGATGCGCAGATATCATTGATGTTTTCGTCGATAAAATTGGGGTTTTCTATTTTCTTCTTTTGAATAAAGTACAAAATGGCTGTTTTCAATCCTGAAAAACTAAAGTCTAATCCGGGAACTTGGGGTTTCGTGAAAGCAAAAGCTTTCGGATTGCCTAATTGTGCATTTTTATCTACTAATGGACCGCCAGGATAGGGAAGACCCAGAATTTTGGCGCTTTTGTCAAAAGCTTCTCCCACCGCATCATCAGTGGTTTCGCCAATGATTTCCATATCGAAAAAATCGTTCACCTTTACAATTTGAGTGTGACCACCAGAAATGGTCAATGCCAAAAACGGAAAACTGGGTTTATCAAAACCTTCTTCGTCAATAAAATGCGCCAAAATATGAGCTTGCATATGATTTACTGCAATCAGAGGGATATTTAAAGCCAATGATAATGATTTTGCAAACGAACTTCCCACCAATAGCGACCCCATAAGTCCCGGTCCTTGTGTAAAGGCAATTGCAGAAAGTTGGTCTTTTGTTATATTTGCTTTGCGTAAAGCAGCATCAATTACAGGAACAATATTTTGTTGATGAGCACGAGAGGCAAGTTCGGGTACAACACCTCCGTACTGATTGTGAATCAGTTGGTTAGCTACAACATTTGAGAGAACTTTGTCATTTTTTAAAACTGCTGCTGCAGTATCATCGCAGGAACTTTCAATAGCTAGAATAAAAACCTCGGAATTTTGCATAAAAAGGCACAAATTTTGAATTATATTTGACAATCCGTTTGAAATACGATACGGAAAAGCCAAAATTAAAGAATTTTTATTTAAGGTACTGCCGTTTGAGTGCTCAAAATAGAATTTAGAAATAAATTAAAAAATAAATAGGTATCAAAAAAATTCAAAAAATAGTATTTCGTTCGGTTCTTGGACTAATCCTACTTTTATTGCTACTTGGTATCGCACTTGCTTTGCCTTTTGTTCAAACCAAAATCGGTCAATATGCAACTGATGCTCTCAACGAAAAGTATAAGGTCAATATCAATGTTGAGCAGGTTTCACTGACTGTTTTTGGTGGTGTGAAACTGAAAAAAGTCCTTATTCTCGACCATCACAAAGATACTCTTATCTATGCCAACCGTATCAAAACTACAATTTTAGACTTTGAAAAATTATTGAATGTTGATCTTATTTTTGGCGATATAGATGCCGATGGATTGTATTTCAATATGAAAACCTACAAAAAGGAAAAGGAATCCAATCTTGATAAATTTGTTGCAGCTTTTGATTCAGGAGCGCCACCATCTGACGAGCATTTTTTGATGACTGCCTCTAAAGTTAAAATCACCAACGGAAGGTATAGTCTCATTGATGAGAATAGAGAAGATCCTACCGATGTAGATTTCAAAAAGATTAATTTAGCTGCTACAGCATTGCGAATTTATGGGGCTGAAGTAAGTACAACCATCAATGCCCTGTCATTTCAGGATCACCGTGGGATTTTTGTAAAAGATTTAAGCACGAAGTTTAGTTATAACTCGAAGCATATCAAACTGGAGAATCTTGATTTGCTGACCAACGAATCCAACTTGAAAGGATCTGTGGTAATGAATTATGATATTGAAGATTTTTCCAATTTTACGGACAAAGTTGAATTCGATATCAAATTGGAAAAAGCCAATTTAGGAACTAATGACATTCGAGGTTTTTATGATGAACTAGGAAAAAATCTACGGTTTAAAATCAAAGGCAGAATTAAAGGTCCACTCAATAATTTAGTTTTGACTAATTTAAATCTAAATGACACCAAAAGTTCCCAGATAGTTGGTACCATAAATTTCAAAAATCTTTTTCCTAGCAAGGGGAAAGAGTTTTATATGAATGGAAAATTCGCCAAGCTTTCGACCAATTATGATGATTTAGTTACCATTTTGCCCAATGTTCTAGGTAAAAGATTGCCTTCTATTTTAAAGAAATTAGGAACAATAAATTTAGTGGGTGATGCGCAAGTAACCACTACTTCCTTGGATTCCAAATTTAAAATGAATACTCAGTTAGGAAATATAAATTCTGATTTGAGTATAGACAATATGGATTTGACCGACAAAGCCGCTTATGCAGGTAATGTGGTTTTGGATAATTTTGATATTGGGGCTTTAATTGATAGAAAAGACCTGGGGAAAGCAAGTTTGAATCTTGATGTTGATGGCAAAGGATTTTCTGAAAAGTATTTGAATACAAGCTTGAAAGGGAATATTTCTCAGATTAATTACAATAACTACAGTTATAAAAATATTGACTTAAGTGGTAATTTCGATAGAGGACTTTACAAAGGAGCCATTAAAGTGGATGACCCGCACCTGAAATTGAATTATGACGGTTTGGTCGATTTGAGCAAAAAAGAGAGTAGGTATGATTTTCATATTAATGTCGAAAATGCCGACTTGAAAAAATTGAATTTCAAAAAAGATTTGATTTCAAAATTCAAAGGTGATGTTATTGTAAAATTATCAGGAAATTCTATTGATAATCTGAAAGGCGATGTTTTGATTAATAAAACGACCTATCAAAATGCAAAATCAACCTATTATTTTGACGATTTTTTTATCAATTCGTCTTTTGATCAAGCTGGGGTGAGAACCATTAAATTAGAATCTACAGATATTGTTGAAGGAGAGATCGTAGGGAAATTCCAATTCAATCAATTGCAAAGTTTAGTTCAGAATTCATTAGGCAGTCTTTATGAAAATTACCGCCCATTGAAAGTTAGAAAAGGACAGTTTCTGAAATTTGATTTCACAATTTATAATAAAATAATAGAAATTTTTTATCCTGAAATTTCTATTGCTACAAATACTGCTATAAAAGGGAATTTAGGTTCTGATAATCACGAATTCAAATTCGATTTCAATTCGCCAAAAATAACTGCTGCAAGTAAAACATTTGATAACGTCAGGATAAATGTAGACAATACAAATCCGCTTTACAGTGCTTTTATCGAGGTCGACAGTATTAAAACAAAACAGTATAATATTAGAGATTTTAGTCTGATAAACGTGATTGTGAAAGACACGATGCGCATTCGATCAGAGTTTAAGGGTGGTACAAAAGGTCAAGATTATTTCAATTTGAATTTGTATCACACCTTCAACAAAGACAACAAAAATGTCGTAGGAATCCAGAAATCAGAAATCAAATTAAAAGACTATTTGTGGTATTTGAATGAAAAGGAAGAAGATAACAATAAAATAGTTTTTGATAAATCTTTTAAGAATTTCATTTTCGACAATATCATTCTGACTCATAATGAGCAAGAAGTTACTTTTATGGGTGAGATGAGAGGGGAAACGTACAAAGATTTCAAACTTAATGTTAGAAATGTAGATTTGAATCAAATTACGCCTGCAGACCCAAGTTTTGATATCAAAGGAAACTTGAATGCGGAGATTGATTACAAACAAGATAAGAATGTATATAAACCGACGGCTTCGATTCAGATCGATGAATTGAAGATTAACAAAGTAGGATTGGGCAATTTGAATTTTGAAATTTCGAGCGATGAAAGTTTCAAAAAATTTAATGTAAAATCATCAATCGAAAAGGATAATCTATCCTCTTTAGATCTAGATGGTAGTTTTGAGATAGTGGATAAAAACACTATTTTGGACTTACAATTAAAGCTAGATCAGTTTAACTTAGGATTCTTAAGTCCGCTTGGAGGCGAGGTGATTTCCAATATACGAGGCTTTGCATCAGGAAGTGCAACGATAGAGGGAGACCTTAATAAACCCAGTATCGACGGAAGACTTTATGTAGATGAAGCAGGATTGAACGTCCCGTATTTGAATACAGATTATGCTTTAGATAAAAGGACCATTGTGGATTTAGTTGATGAGAAGTTTTTGTTTAAAAACAATAAGCTTATTGATACCAAATTTGGTACCCAAGGGTATTTGAACGGAGTGGTAGAACATCGCAGTTTTTCGGATTGGAAGTTGGATTTGAAAATTAATTCCAAAAATTTATTGGTATTAGACACACAAGATTCAGAAGACGCAGCTTATTACGGAATTGCGTTTATCGATGGAGAGGCAACTATAAAGGGGACAACAAATGCTTTGTTTATAAAAGTTGATGCAAAATCTCAGAAAGGTTCCTCACTTAAAATCCCAATCAGTGATTCTGAAAGTGTGAGTTCGAATGATTTTTTACACTTTTTGACCAAACAAGAAAAATTTAATATAAAAAATAATATTGTTGATAATTCTAGAAATTACAACGGACTTGAACTAGAATTTGATATTGATATAACACCCGATGCCGAAGTTGAGGTGATTCTGGATCGAAATACAGGGCATGGAATGAAGGGTAGAGGAAATGGAACCTTACTTTTAAAGATCAACACCTTAGGAAAATTTAATATGTGGGGTGATTTTCAAGCCTACGAAGGATTTTATAACTTTAAATACGGAGGAATTATTGATAAAAAATTCACCGTTAAAAAAGGAGGTTATATTTCTTGGGAAGGAGATCCTATGAAAGCGAGATTGAATCTTGAAGCTATTTATAAGACTTCAGCAAATCCTTCGGTGCTGCTAGAGAATTCTTCTTTTAATCAGAAGGTAGATGTAAATGTAGTCATAGGGCTTCATGGAGATTTAACCAAACCTGAGCCCGACTTTAATTTCGAGTTTCCTAGAGTAAGTAATGTGCTGAAAGCGGAGATAGATTACAAACTGACAGACAAAGATGTGAGGCAAACTCAAGCTTTGTATTTGTTGTCTACGGGTAGTTTTTTAAGCTCGGAAGGTGTCAATCAATCAGCTTTTTCTCAAAGTGCTTTCGAAACTGCTTCAAGTTTACTGACCAGTATGATTCAGTCTAATGATGAAAAATTTCAAGTGTCATTGGATATTATTGGTGCTGATAAGACCAATGGGCAAGAAGTTGACGGTCGATTTGTAGCCGAGATTTCATCAAAAATCAATGATAGAGTAACCATCAATGGAAAGGTTGGGGTACCTTTTGGTGGTGTTTCGCAAACGGCAGTGGTAGGTAATGTTGAAATTTTGTACCGGGTAAACGATGATGGAACCGTAAATTTACGCTTTTTCAATAGGGAAAATGATATTACTTATGTGGGCGAAGGAATTGGCTATACACAAGGAGTCGGGGTTTCTTATGAGGTTGAATTTAATACTTTCAAAGAATTGGCCAATAAGTTTTTCAAAAAAGTTAAAATCAAAAAAGCCGACAGCACGGATAGTATTGACCATGATTCCAATTTTGTTCCGGACAGGGATCCCTCGAAATCAAGTAAACCCAATACTAAAGAAACGGCGCCAAATCATGAAGGAAGAGTTCCAGAAGAAGACTAACTTCATCAGTAAAAAGGTCTGGTTTTATGATTCATAAACAAATTTTACAAGTTGTTAAATTGTCATTTATTGAGGTAAATATTTTTTTTATTACAATATTTATGCAACTTATTAACGATAACGTTTGAATTTGGCTAGTTTTACTAAATTATTAAAAACATACCTGCTAAATTGCCGAATGTTTATTAAATTTACACTTTTAATACTCAAATAATGTCAAAAACAATAAATAAAATAGCTGTGCTAACCTCTGGAGGAGACTCTCCGGGTATGAATGCAGCCATCAGATCAGTAGTTAGAACTTGTGCTTATCATAAAATAGAATGTGTTGGAATATATAGAGGTTACCAAGGAATGATTGAAGGAGACTTTATTCCTATGGGACCAAGAACCGTACATAATATTATAAATAAAGGTGGAACGATTCTTAAATCGGCTCGTTCGAAAGAGTTTATGACTCCGGAAGGTCGTAAAAAAGCATACGAACAATTGCAAAAAGCAGGAGTCGATGGTTTTGTAGTAATTGGAGGAGATGGAAGTTTTACTGGAGCGGAAATTTTCAATAAAGAGTTTAAGTTTCCTGTAATGGGAATTCCTGGAACTATTGATAATGATATTTTCGGAACCAGTCATACTTTAGGGTATGATACTGCTCTAAATACGGTTATAGATTGTATCGATAAAATTCGTGATACGGCTAGTTCGCATAATAGATTGTTCTTCGTTGAGGTTATGGGTCGTGATGCAGGACATATCGCTTTGAACGCCGGAATCGGAGGAGGAGCTGAGGAGATTTTAATTCCAGAAGAAGAATTGGGATTAGAAAGATTGCTTGAATCTTTGAAGAAAAGTAAAGCGGCAGGTAAATCGTCGAGTATTGTCGTTATTGCAGAAGGAGATAAAATTGGTAAAAACGTATTCGAATTAAAAGATTATGTCGAAGCTAATTTGCCAGAATACGAAATTCGTGTGTCGGTTTTAGGACATATGCAACGTGGTGGTGCACCATCTTGTTATGATAGAGTTCTTGCCAGTAGATTAGGTGTTAAAGCCGTAGAGTGCTTGATGGAAGGAAAATCGAATTTTATGGTTGGGATGTTAAATGATAAAGTAACCATCACGCCATTGTTGCAAGCTATCAAAGGTGAATCGAAAATTGATAAAGAATTACTTCGAGTTGCCGAAATAATGTCAGTGTAAAAAAAATAGGCTTCGGCCAAACAGTAATAAATCAAATTAATAATAATCTGCTTGAAGCATGAGCTTTGAGCCAAAACAAGTAAAAAAAATGTCAAAAGTAAAATTAGGAATCAATGGATTCGGAAGAATTGGAAGAATCGTTTTTAGAGAATCTTTTAACAGAGATAATGTAGAAGTAGTAGCAATCAACGATTTGTTAGACGTAGATCACTTAGCTTATTTATTGAAATATGATTCAGTTCACGGACGTTTCAATGGAACTGTTGAAGTAAAAGAAGGAAAATTATATGTTAACGGAAGAAACATCCGTATTACTGCCGAAAGAAATCCAGCAGATTTAAAATGGAATGAAGTCGATGTTGATGTAGTAGCTGAATGTACAGGTATTTTTACAACTATTGAAACTGCAAATGCTCATATTACGGGTGGTGCTAAAAAAGTAATTATTTCAGCTCCGTCTGCAGATGCTCCAATGTTTGTAATGGGTGTAAACCACGAAACTGCAAAAGCTTCAGATCTTGTTGTTTCTAATGCATCTTGTACTACAAACTGTTTAGCTCCTCTAGCTAAAGTTATTAATGATAATTTTGGAATTGTTGAAGCTTTGATGACTACTGTTCACGCTACAACTTCAACTCAAATGACTGCTGATGGTCCTTCTAGAAAAGACTGGAGAGGTGGTCGTGCAGCTGCTATAAACATTATCCCATCATCAACAGGTGCTGCAAAAGCAGTTGGAAAAGTTATTCCAGCCTTGAATGGTAAATTGACAGGTATGGCTTTCCGTGTTCCTACTGCTGACGTTTCTGTAGTTGATTTAACTGTAAAAGTAGCTAAAGAAACTACTTATGAGGAAATCATGGCTGCTTTGAAATTAGCTTCTGAAACTAGTATGAAAGGTATCTTAGGATATACTGAAGATGCTGTGGTGTCTCAAGATTTTATTTCTGACAAAAGAACCTCTATCGTTGATGCTGCTGCAGGAATTGGATTGAGTTCTACTTTCTTCAAATTAGTATCTTGGTATGATAATGAATATGGATATTCAAGTAAATTGATTGATTTATCTGTTCATATCGCAGGTTTAAAATAACTTTTAATGTGAAATAGAAATCCCGTAAAATGTTTTTTTTACGGGTTTTTTTTCGCAAAATTTTGTATTTTTGGAAGTTAAAACAACGTAGCATCTTCGGATGTATTTATTAATAGGGAATTATATTTTACATGTTTAATCGTAATTCCAAAATCCTAGAATAAAATGAGATTATTAGTTGATAGTGGCTCTACAAAAGCCGATTGGATTGCAATAGATGAAGATGGAAAAATATTATTTACCACCCGAACTTTAGGGTTGAATCCTGAAATCCTTGACGAAGATGAAATCATCGATCGATTGAATGACAAATTTGATATTTTACAAAACAAGGATAAAGCCACCCATCTTTTCTTCTATGGTGCTGGTTGCGGTACAGATCGGATGAAAATTATGCTTTCGCAAGCTTTTCAAAAATATTTTTCAAATGCCATTGTAGATGTTCAGGAGGATACTTATGCAGCAGTTTTTGCAACAACTCCTAAAGGTGAACAGGCGATTGTTAGTATCTTAGGAACAGGTTCAAATTGTAGTTTCTTTGATGGAAAAGTATTGCATCAAAAAGTGCAATCATTGGGCTATATTGTAATGGATGATTGTAGCGGTAATGTTTTTGGAAAAGAATTAATTCGCAAATATTATTTCAATAAAATGCCTAAGGATTTAGCAAAAGAGTTTGAAAAAGAATACGATTTAGATCCTGATTTCATCAAAAATAAATTGTACAAAGAGCCCAATCCAAATGCTTATTTAGCTACGTTCGCTAAATTTCTTATTCAAAATAAAGAAAACGAATTTTGCAAAAAAATCATTTATAAAGGAATGAAATCTTTTATTAAAAATTACATCAAACAATTCGACAACCATAAAGAAGTTCCTGTTCATTTTGTAGGATCAATTGCTTTTTATCTCAAAGAGGAATTACAAGTAATGTTTGATAAATACGAAATGAAATTAGGTAATGTGTTGAGACGACCAATCGATGGTTTGATAGCTTATCATATTGCAAATAAATAAATAGTCTAAACCTGATTTTGTAATCAGGTTTTTTTATAAACTAAACGATGAGATTGCTTCGCAAGCTCGCAAAGACATATGGAAATAGCAATTATAGCACACGACGGAAAAAAAGCCGATATGGTTCAGTTTTTGAATAAGAACAAGACCGTTTTAATGCGGGAAAATATAAAACTGATAGCGACTGGCACAACGGGCTCTAAAGCCGAAAGTGCGGGTTTCAAAGTCAAAAAAATGCTCTCCGGTCCTCAAGGTGGCGATGCTCAAATTGCGGGAAGAGTTGCCGAAGGAAAAACAAAAATGGTATTGTTTTTCAAAGACCCTTTATCGAGTCACGCACACGAATCGGATGTGAATATGTTATTGCGTGTTTGCGATGTTCATAATATTGCCATAGCCACAAACGAAGCCGCAGCACAATTGTTTTTGAATGCAATCGCTAGAGAATAGCAATCATCGAAATTTCGACATTTACATTTTTTGGCAACCCTGCCACCTGAACCGTTTCACGCGCTGGAGCGGTTTTTTCGTCGAAGTACGAACCGTAAACAGCATTGATTGCTCCAAAATCTCCCATATCCATAATAAATATTATCGATTTCACCACGTTTTCAAAAGTCATTCCAGCCGCTTCGAGAACAGCCTTCATATTTTCCATAACTTGTTTGGTCTCTTCCTCAATGTTTGAAGTGACCAATTCACCATTTTTTGGATTTATTGCAATTTGCCCCGAAGTATAAAGTGTATTTCCTTTCAGAACTGCTTGGTTATAAGGGCCAATTGGTGCTGGAGCTTGTTCAGTAAAAATTATTATTTTCATAGTAACTGATTTTTAGTATATGTAAAAAAAACGTACTTATTTATCGATTGCTTGCGCTTCGTTTATCATACTTTAGATCACTTAGGATACCCGATTTTATGCCGATAAAGAAATTCCAGTTCGCTTGATCACCAAAGGGCTGCCAGCTAAAATCCATACGCCAACTCAATAAATCTCGTTCAAAACGAAGTTGGGTATAGGTAACTCCATTTTGTACAAAATCATAACCTGTAGAAACCCCGACTTTCCATTTGGGAGTTAAATCTCCATTAGCAGAAATCATGATAGAATTTCCAGTAATTTTGCTTTCTCTATTGATGTTGCTATAAGTAAGCGAATAGGCAAAGGTCATATCCCAAGGCAATTTAGCAGCAAAAAACTCAGCAATTTTATCAGTTTCTTCCTCATCTTCGTCGTCAAATTGACTTCTACCTCTTACGTTGTCTATTGTATTACGTCCAAACAAATCATCATCACGACCACCATTTCGTTGACCTTCCTTGTTTTTGGCTTCTTTATCTTTTTTATCTTTATCTGAATCTTTGCTAGAAATTGCATAATTCAAAGTCATATTGGCGCTTGTCATTCTAAACAAACTACCGCCATTATTGATATTATAAACATTTATTCTATTGCCACCATTGTCAATTGCATAAGGATCTAAAGTTGCTCCAAAGTTCATATTCAACTTGTCCTTAAAAAGCATTGTTCCCCCGCTTACTCGAACTGGAGCCCATGCTAGCGTAGTTTTTCCGTCGGCATTAAGATCATAACTAGTAGCAAAATTCAAATTATTGAGAAGCATTATTTTTTTAGCTTCTACTTTGGTACTGTCCGGATCGGTGATTTTAGCTTCAAAAGTATTGGACAATTCAAATCCAAGGATATTGGAGTTATTATTGGCTGGTGCTCCAAATACTCCTCCTTCGAAGCGAGTATATTCTTTGGTCATTTTTCCCGAAGCATCAGTAGCATAGGTGTCGTAATATTTTTCGAAACTAGGGGTGTAACCATACGAAAGATTAGGGCGCATCACGTGTCGAATGGATTTAATTTTATTATCGGGTTTGAAATTGAATGTACCATAGATGGTTGTTCCCAAACTACTCGAAAAATTATAGGTTCTAAAGGCATCAAACCCATTGATTGTTTGATCTACAACTTGGCTTTGGTCATCATCGTAAAATCTTTTGATGGTTTTTAAGGTCCAAACTTCATTATAATTCATTACGGTGGATGCGCTAAAATGTTTGAATATTTTGAAATTGGTACTTAACGGAATCGAGTGTTGCATGCCAATTTGTGCATTATCAAACATTGCTTTCGAAAAGAACAAAGA
The DNA here is from genome assembly GCF_044348915.1 of Flavobacterium sp. GTDB lineage: Bacteria > Bacteroidota > Bacteroidia > Flavobacteriales > Flavobacteriaceae > Flavobacterium. The sequence continues at coordinate 13,291 of NZ_JBIKRX010000035.1, forward strand.
ATCTGTGGTGACAAAACTGTTTTTCCCGACTAGATTGTACAGTAAATTGATGTTTTTGAAAAAACCTTTTTTAACGCCATCTTTCCCCACAAAAGGGTAAATTCTATCCACACTGTATTGCAAATCAGGCAATGTCATATTGATTTCAGAAGTTTGAGTATTTTGCGAATGTGTAGCACTCAACGATAATCGAGATCCTACGGAGCCCTGAAATGTTTTACTATACGAAATAGAGGATGTCAAAGTGTTATTTAAATTCGATCCGATATTAGACTGGTTGATAGATTGTTGATAGTATTTACTACTTCCCATATTGACCGAGGCCGAAAAACTAGAATTAGGACTTCCTTTAGAATCTTTCGAATGTGACCATTGCAGATTGTATATGTTTTGTTTGGAATAATCTGGATAACCGCGTTCGCTATTGATCAAGTTTTCGAATCTAAAGTTCAAATTCCCTCTATAACTGTACCTTTTAGCATAACTGGTTTCAAAGCGTAAACCATAACTGCCGTTAGTGTAATAATCCCCAAGGACCGTTAAATCATAGTAGTCGCTTAGTGCAAAATAATAACCTCCATTTTGCAATGAAAATCCTCTGTTGTTCGAATCATTGTAGCTTGGCAAAAGGATTCCTGAAACACTAGTTTCTTTACTCATCGGGAAAAACGCAAAAGGCAAAGCAATAGGAGTTGGTACATTGGCAATTACCATATTAGTCAACCCAGTAACTACTTTTTTTCCGGGAATGATTTTTACTTTTCTAGTTTGAAAATAATATTCTGGATTATCGACGTCTTTTGAGGTAGTGAATCGAGCTCCTTTCAAGAAATAAACCGAATCATTTTCTTTTTTGGTTAACTCTGCTTTGACGTTGAATTCTCCTTGGTCGGATCTTGAATTCCAGATTATAGCTTTTTTGGATTTATAATTAAATCGAATAGAATCCGGTTCAATGACATTCTCTGCTTGCTTAAAGTTTGGATATTGCGAAGGTTTACCGAGCGAATCTTTGATTCGTCCTGCGAGTACCTCATTAGTTTCATAGTTCATTACGATGATCCCAGATTTCAATTCTGTATCCGTCTGCTTAATTTCTGCGTTGTTGTAGAGGGTAATGAGTTTTTTCTTTTGCTCTATTTTAACATAGTCAGCGGCATTGTATTTTATTTTTGCTTCAAGAAGAACTTTGGGTTTAAGGCTGTCTTTTTTAATCGTATCAGCTGTAATTTGCGCAGTTGCATTCGGTTTATTTTTCTTTTCGGCAGCAGTATCTGATTTTTTTTTTGCTTTTTTAGCTGGTATTGAAGTCGTTTTTGGGGATATATCTTGAGAATATATTTTACAAGTCCCTATTGTTAGGAAAAATGATAATAAAACGATATTAAATAAGTTTGTATTCAAAGGTTTTAATGCTATTTTTGTAAAAATATGGCTTGTTTTTTGACGTGTCAAACTTACATATAAATTTTTTGCAAAAATAGTCAAATAATCTATTTATAGCCTCTGTGTTTTAATTTAAATTAACTTTTGATGAAGAAAGTCAACTATAAAAAATCCATTTTAATAGTGTTTTTAATATTCTTATTTTGTGGTTCTGCTTTTTCACAAAAAAATCAAACATTTACAGTTATCCTTGATGCAGGTCATGGAGGAAAAGATCCAGGGAATTCATACCACGGTTTTGTCGAAAAAGAGATTGCTCTGAAGACCACATTAAAAGTTGGTGCAATGCTAGAAAAAGAAAAAGATTTAAAAATCATTTATACACGCACTTCAGATGTCTTTATTGAATTGGCAAAAAGGCCAAAGATTGCTAATAAGGCAAATGCAAATTTATTTATATCCATACATTGTAATTCAGTTAAAAATTTTGGTCCCTCTGGAACTGAAACTTTCGTAATGGGATTATCTCGAAGCGATATGAATCTTGAGGTCGCAAAGAACGAAAACTCGGTTATATTAATGGAAAATAATTATAAAGAAACTTATGAAGGCTTTAATCCCAAAAATCCCGAATCTTTAATAGGATTGACGCTGAAACAAGAAGATAATCTATACAGCAGTATTGATTTAGCGACTAAAATCCAGAATAATTTCACGAATAATTTGGATAGAAATTCAAGAGGGGTAAAACAACAACCACTTTGGGTTTTAGATGCGGCATATATGCCTAGTGTATTGATCGAATTGGGTTTTTTGTCAAATAAAGAGGAAGGGGCGTTTTTGAATTCAGAGGAAGGTCAAAATAAAATGGCACGACAAATAGCAAATGCGATAAAGTCTTATAAAAGTGACTATTTTGGAGGATCTTCAAATACGGCATCTACCAACGAACCAAAAGAATCGGGTGTAAAAAAAAGCGAATTTGCAGAGCAGTCTAATGCCGTTGATTTTTTTAGTGGGTCTGTTTATAAAGTTCAGCTTTTTGCGGGTTCGCAAAAACTGCCGTTGAATTCTAATAAATTTAAAGGGTTAAAAAACATATCAAGTACCCTGTACAACGGTGTTTACCGATATACTTATGGTGCAACTTCAAATTTGGCAGAGGCAAATCAGTTGCAATTAGAAGCCAAAAAAGCTGGATTTCCCGATTCTTATATTGTTTGTATTAAAGATGGGAAAAGCAGTAAAGTTATTGATGTAGCTAAACAAATATAGTTAAATTTGTAAAAATAATATTTTGAAATTAAAGAGAGATTTTAAAAAGACTTTTAGGACATTGTCATTGATTATGGTGTTTGTTTCTTGTTCTGTTTCTGCTCAAACTGAGAATTTTAGAGTAGCTTTAGATGCAGGCCACGGTGATCACGATTTTGGTGCCAATTATAGTGGTCGAATCGAAAAAAATATCAATTTAGCTTTGGTTCTAAAAGTGGGTAAACTATTAGAACAAAATCCCAAAATTGATGTAATATATACCCGAAAAACGGATGTTTTTATCGATTTAATAGAAAGAGCCAATATCGCAAATCGGGCCGATGCCAATATTTTTGTATCCATTCATTGCAATGCCAGTAAGAATACAGCTGCTTCAGGAACCGAGACGTATGTAATGGGTATGAGTAAAGTGGCTTCAAATCTTGAAGCTGCAAAAAAGGAAAACTCGGTTATTACTTTGGAGAAAGATTACAAGCAAAAATACGAAGGTTTTGATCCAAATTCTCCAGAAACAATGATTGGGATGACCTTGATGCAAGAGGAATATTTAGAAAACAGTATTTCATTGGCAAGTAAAATTGAAGATCGATTTGCCGATTTGGGAAGAGACGTTCGACATGGCGGAGTAAAACAAGCTCCTTTTATGGTGCTTCACAAAGCTTATATGCCTAGAGTTTTAATTGAAACAGGATTTATTTCTAATACCAACGAAGGTAATTTTTTAAACTCTGAAGAAGGTCAAAATGATATGGCACGTGCCATTGCAGATGCTATTGTTAGTTACAAGAGAGAATATTTCGGAACAGATGCTACCGATAATGTTTCGGGAAAACCTTCTCAAAAAGTTGATGAAAATCTTGTAAAAGAGGTGGCAACTCCGGAGAAAGCTGAGATTGTGAAAGATCCTACGGCACCTATTTTTAAAGTTCAACTGTCCTCAAGTAAAAAGAAAGTCGAATTGATACCAAGTAACTTCAAGGGTTTGAACGGCATTACTAGTGTATTTGACGGGAAGTACAATAAATATATGTACGGAGAAACTGCTGATTACAACGAAGCTAATAAATTATTAGAGGAAGCAAAATCTAAGGGATACGACTCCGCTTATTTAGTTGCATTTAAGAATGGTGTGTTGATTGATGTGAAAGATGCAATCAAATAATTTTAACTTCAATTTTAAATTATTTACATTAAATTTGTCCAAAATTTATATATTTTGAAACTAACTAGAGAATTAAAAACAGGCATACTTGCCATTATTACTATTGTTCTATTCATTTGGGGGTACAGTTTTCTGAAAGGAAAAGACCTTTTGGATAAGTACCGAACTTTTTACGTGCAGTATGACAATGTCGAAGGTCTATCTCCTTCAGCATCAGTTACTATAAATGGTTTGATTGTGGGAAAGGTAACCAAGATTACTTTGAACAAAGAGACGGGGAAACTAATGGTTCAGTTGCAACTCAAAACTGATTTTCCAATTTCAAAATCGAGTGTAGCAGTTATTTACAAACCTGGTTTTATCGACGGGAAGCAAATCGCTATACATCCGAACCTTGCCGATAAGTCCGAGTGTGCCGAAGGCCAAATTTTGACTGGTACTTCTGAATTAGATTTAACCGAAGCATTAAAACAGCAATTGGTTCCGCTTCAAGCAAAATTCGAAAAAGTTATGCTTAATGCTGATAATTTATTGACTGGAATTAACAATGTTTTAGACAATCAAGGACAGCAAGATTTAAAGAAAAGTTTAGCCGAATTGAGTCAGACTATGGAGCAATTTCATAAAGCATCTTCAAGCATAAATACCATTCTAGACGACAACAAAGGTCAAATCAACGGAGTGGTGACCAACTTAAATAAGGTTTCAACCGATTTTTCTAAAATATCCGATTCCTTAAACAAAGCCGATTTAGGCAAAACTGCCAAAAACCTCCAAAAAACTTTAGAAAGTTTGGATAAAATGATGGCTGATATTCAATCAGGTAAAGGGTCAATGGGCAAATTAGTCAAAGACGAAGCTTTGTACAATAATCTAGAGAAAACATCGAAAGAATTGGAATTATTGCTAGAAGATGTTAGACTTCATCCTACTCGTTACGTAAATGTGTCTGTTTTCGGAAAGAAAAATAAGCCGTATGTAGCTCCAGTAAAAGATTCAGTTTCAAAACAATAAATTGGAAGTTATGGGGTACTTAAGTTCAATTTTATTTGCAATTCTATTAATGATAGGATTCGGTTATTTTTATTTAAACATAAAAAAAATAGTTAGAAATATAAAGCTTGGTTCGGCTATTAACCGAAACGACAATCCAAAAGCCCGTTGGAAAAACATGGCGATGATTGCTCTAGGCCAATCAAAAATGGTAAAAAGACCTGTATCTGGAATTCTTCACGTCATTGTATATGCTGGATTTATCATCATCAATATCGAATTACTTGAAATTATTATTGATGGATTATTTGGAACCCATAGAATTTTTTCCTTTTTAGGAACCTTTTATGATGTATTGATTGGTTCATTCGAAATATTGGCATTGCTTGTTTTGGTTGCCGTATTTACTTTTTGGACCAGAAGAAACATCATCAGATTGAAACGATTTGCCAATAAAGATTTAGCTGGTTTTCCCAAGAATGACGCCAATTATATTCTCTATTTTGAAGTGGTTTTGATGTCTTTGTTTCTATTGATGAACGCTTCGGATTTGCATTTACAAAACAGTCCTGGAGGTTTTTCGCATTACATCAAGGCTGGAAGTTATCCAATAAGCCAGTTTATAGCTCCTTTATTTAATGGTGTTTCTAGTGAATTGGTAATGGTGCTCAACGAATTATTTTGGTGGTTGCACATTATCGGGATTTTGATATTTATGAATTATTTATACATCTCCAAGCATCTTCATATTCTGTTGGCTTTCCCAAATACCTATTTTGCAGATTTGAATGCAAAAGGGCAACTTAGCAATTTAGAGTCTGTTACCAATGAAGTAAAACTGATGTTGGATCCCAATGCTGATCCTTATGCAGCTGCTCCGGCAAATGAAAATGCAGTCCCAAGCAAGTTTGGAGCAAGCGATGTTCAGGATTTGAATTGGGTGCAATTATTGAATGCCTATACGTGCACCGAATGCGGACGTTGTACATCATCTTGTCCCGCCAATCTTACAGGTAAGAAATTATCGCCTCGTAAAATTATGATGGATACCAGAGATCGCCTCGAAGAAGTAGGTAAAAACATCGATGCCAATAAAGGAGTTTTTGTACCAGATAACAAAACATTACTCAACGATTACATCACACCGGAAGAATTATGGGCTTGTACTTCGTGTAATGCTTGTGTCGAAGAATGCCCTGTAAACATTAGCCCATTGTCGATAATTGTCGATTTGCGTCGGTATCTCGTGATGGAACAAAGTGCTGCGCCAACGTCATTGAATGCTATGATGACCAATATCGAGAATAATGGAGCGCCTTGGCAATACAATCAGCAAGATAGATTGAACTGGAAAAACGAAATATAGTTTAAAAGTTTAATCGGTTAAAAACGATTAACCGATTAACCGATTAACCGATTAAACCAAAAGAAATGCAAGAAAATTTAGTAGTGCCAACAATGGCCGAAATGTTATCGCAAGGCAAACAACCCGAAGTATTGTTTTGGGTGGGTTGCGCAGGAAGCTTTGATGATAGAGCCAAAAAAATAACAAAAGCTTTTGTGCGAATTTTGAATCGTGCCAATGTTTCTTTTGCAGTACTAGGAACTGAGGAGAGTTGCTCTGGCGATCCTGCAAAAAGAGCAGGCAATGAGTTTTTGTTCCAAATGCAGGCTATGATGAATATCGAAGTGCTGAACGCCTACGAAATTAAAAAAATCGTCACAGCTTGTCCACATTGTTTTAATACGCTCAAGAATGAATATCCAGAATTGGGTGGAAAATATGAAGTGCTACATCATACCGAATTTCTAAAATCCTTGCTCGACAGTGGACGATTGACTATTGAAGGAGGACAATTCAAAGGAAAACGAATCACTTTTCACGATCCTTGTTATTTAGGAAGAGCCAATAATAGTTATGAGGCACCTCGTGATTTAATTCAAAAACTCGATGCTGAATTAGTCGAAATGAAACGTTCTCGTGCAAATGGCTTATGCTGTGGTGCTGGTGGCGCGCAAATGTTCAAAGATGCTGAACCCGGTAACAAAGAAATAAACATTCAAAGAACTGAGGATGCGCTCGAAACCAAACCCGATATCATTGCCGCTGGTTGCCCTTTTTGCAACACTATGATGAGCGACGGAATCAAAAATAAAGAAAAAGAAGGCGAAGTAAAAGTAGTAGACATCGCCGAATTAATTGCAAACGCTATGGATTTGTAATTCAACCCGCAACCTATAACCCATAACTCCAATGCTTATACCTTTCGAAAATTTACCATTAGAATCCAAAATTTGGATTTACCAATCCAATAGAAAATTCTCAGATGCTGAATTTTCTGAAATAGAAGCCGAAGTGAAGTCTTTTCTGGAGCAGTGGGAAGCACACAGTGTCAGTCTTGAAACAGGATATCAGCTCAAATACAATCGCTTTATCATTATTGCCGTTAATCAGGATGTTCAAGCCGCTACGGGTTGTTCCATCGATAAGTCAGTTCAGTTTATTCAAAAATTGGAACAAAAATACAATGTCGATTTACTCGATAAAATGAATGTCACCTTCAAAAATGGAGAACACATTGCTCATAAAACCTTGATTGATTTCAAAAAAATGGCCAAAGAAAAAGCCGTAACCGAAAATACTATAGTTTTCAATAATCTGGTCAACACGATCGAAGAATACAATGAGTCTTGGGAAGTACCGGCTATGGATAGTTGGCACAGTCGTTTCTTTTAAATCTAAAGTTGATGAAAACTTTCTTGATCAGAATTGGATACAGTTTCGTGCTGTTGTTTTTGCTTACCAATTGTGCAAGTAAGAAATTGAATGCTCCATTCAAAAAACCTGAGATTACGGAGAATGAAGAAATTTATATCCCACATCTCAAATCAGAAAGGAAAAACTTTTTCAAAGAAACCGATGCTGAGAAACATTGGGTAGATAGTCTCTACAATAGTATGTCTTTAGAGGAGAAACTGGGCCAACTTTTTATGGTTCAGGCCTATTCGAATAAAGATTCATTGCATGTGAACTCCGTCGAAAAATTGATAAAGGAAAACAAGGTGGGAGGCGTTATTTTCTTTCAAGGTGGACCTGTTCGACAAGCCAATTTAACCAATCGTTTTCAATCCCAATCTAAGATTCCTTTGTTTATTGCTATTGACGCTGAATGGGGCTTGAGTATGCGGCTCGATTCTACTTTTGTGCATCCCTGGAATATGACTCTTGGGGCCGTTCAAGATTTGAATTTAATTGAAAAAGTCGGCGAGAGTATGGGGAAAGAGAGCAAACGTATTGGTGTTCATTTCAACTTTGCTCCAGTTTTAGACATCAATACCAATCCCAAAAATCCGGTTATAGGATTCCGATCTTTTGGCGAAAGTAAAGTCAATGTTAGCGAAAGAGCCATTGCCTTAATGAAAGGGTTTCAGAGTCAAGGTGTTTTTTCTACTGGTAAGCATTTTCCCGGTCATGGGAACACTTCAGTCGATTCGCATAAAGCCTTGCCTTTAGTGACTTATTCACGAGAGCATATCGATTTAGTAGAACTCTATCCATACAAAAGGATGTTTGATGAAGGTTTGGTTTCTGTAATGGTTGGGCATTTGAATATTCCAAGTTTAGATCCAAGACCCAATTATCCAACATCCATTTCTAAAACTATTGTGACCGAATTACTTCAGAATGAAATGCAATTTGATGGTCTGGTTTTTACAGATGCTCTCAATATGAAAGGAGTAAGTAATTACCGAGAAATCAGTGATGTTCCATCAATGCCTGGAGATATTGATTTGAAAGCGTTTCTAGCTGGAAATGATATTCTGCTTTGTTCAGATAATGTTCCTGCAGCAATAGAAAAAATACGTTCAGCCTATCTGGCCAATGTAATTACGGAGGAACGCTTGGCTATTTCCGTAAAAAAGATTCTTCAATATAAATTCAAAGCGGGTCTAAATCATTTCAAACCTATCGAGACATTAAACTTAAACCAGGATATTAACCCTGCTTCAAACAAGGCTTTAAACTATCAATTGTTCGAAAATGCAATTACTGTTTTGCAAAACAAAGAAAATATATTACCAATAAGAAAGCTACAAAACAACAAAATAGCTTATGTAAAAATAGGCGATGGACAAAATTCTGAATTTGTTGCTACCTTAAAAAAATATACCGAAATCACTGAAGTGGCCAGTCAAAATATCGATAGTTTAAATCAAAAATTAAAAGATTTCGATACGGTTATTGTTGGTTTTCATAAATCGGATCGAGCTTTTAGAAATCAGGATTTTACCGAAACAGAGTCGCTTTGGTTACAAGAGATTGCAACAAAGAATAAAGTGATTTTAGATATTTTTGCTAAACCGTATTCGTTGTTGCCAGTGTCAAATTTTGAAAATATTAAAGGTTTGGTTGTATCCTATCAAAATACAGATGTTGCTCAAATTGTTTCAGCTGAACTTCTTTTTGGAGCTATCGAGGCCAAAGGGAAATTACCTGTTTCTATCAATTCCAATTTCAAGGTAAATGATGGCTTACCGACCGAAAAACTGAATCGTTTAGGATTCACGTCACCAGAAAATGTTGGTATGAATACTGAGAAATTATTAGAAATAGAAAAAATTGCCAATAAAGCTATCGATGACAAAATTGCCCCTGGGATTGTTGTGCTAGTGGCCAGAAAAGGGAAAGTGGTCTATCAAAAAGCATTTGGATATCATACCTATGACAAGGTGAAGATGGTTTCCACATCCGATTTGTACGATGTCGCTTCTCTAACCAAAATGATTGCTACTTTACCCAACGTGATGCAACAATACGATAAAGGGAAAGTTACTTTAGAAACAAATCTCGGCGATATGGTTCCAATGTTTAAAGGTTCTAATAAAGCAAGTATCAATTTCAAAGATTTATTGTTGCATAATGCACAGCTGACACCTTTTATTCCATTTTATAAAAATACGCTTGATAGTTCAGGCAAACCTTTGGAGAAATACTACAGAAAAACGCCGGATGAATTCTTTTCGAAGCAAGTAGCCGACAGTATGTTTGTTAGAAATGATTTTCATGACACTATAATGAAAACTATGGTTGATAGTAAGTTATTGCCAGAGAAAAAATACAAATACAGTGATCTGACGTTTATGATTTTGAAAGAATATCTCGAAAAATCGACCTCCAAAAAACTAGATGTTTTGGTTCAGGATAATTTATTTCAGTCTTTAGGAATGAACAATTCGCTTTTTAATCCTTTGCAAAAAAGATACAAGTCAGATATTGCACCAACTGAGATTGACAATTATTTTAGACATCAAACTTTACAAGGTTACGTTCACGATCAAGGGGCGGCAATCGAAGGTGGTGTGCAAGGGCACGCTGGATTGTTTTCGAATGCAATGGATATTGCCAAAATGATGCAAATGTATTTGCAAAAAGGGAATTATGGAGGTATTCAATATTTTTCGTCTAAAACCTTTGACGATTTCAACAGTTGCTATTTATGTGCCGATGGAAATGTCAGGGGATTAGGGTTTAACAAACCCCGAGGAACTGATAATCCAACATCAAAATCAGCTTCGGACAGCAGTTTTGGACATACCGGATTTACGGGTACAATGACTTGGGCAGATCCTGTAACAGAGACTGTTTATGTTTTTCTTTCCAACAGGACATTTCCAGGAGTTATAGAAAATAAGTTAGCTAAGGGCAAAATCCGAGAGCAAATACAAGAAGTTATTTATGAGGCCATCGTGAAGTAAAATAGAATTATTTGATCCGATTCTGCAACTTCACTTCATTTTTCCCTAAATTCGTCCTATTAAAATTCATATATGAAAATTGCAATTGTTTGTTATCCAACCTTTGGCGGGAGTGGAGTAGTAGCTACTGAGTTAGGTTTAGAATTGGCTCGTCGGGGTCACGAAATTCACTTTATCACCTACAGTCAACCCGTTCGATTGGCGTTGTTGAATCCAAATGTGCATTACCACGAAGTTAATGTTCCTGAATATCCTTTGTTTCATTATCAACCGTATGAATTGGCTTTATCCAGTAAATTAGTCGATATGGTGAAGCTCTATAAAATAGAATTGCTGCACGTGCATTATGCTATTCCTCACGCTTATGCGGGTTATATGGCCAAACAAATGCTCAAAGACGAAGGTATCGATTTGCCTATGATTACGACGCTTCACGGTACCGATATTACCTTAGTTGGCAACCATCCTTTTTATAAAACAGCTGTAACTTTCAGTATCAACAAATCCGATTTTGTAACTTCGGTTTCTGAAAGTTTGAAAGCGGATACGCTAAAATTGTTCAATATAAAAAATGAGATTCAGGTGATTCCTAATTTTATTGAATTGGATAAAAACACTATTGATCCAAGTATTCCTTGCCGTCGTTCGCTGATGGCTGCCGAAAACGAACGAATTATTACTCATATCAGTAATTTCAGAAAAGTGAAAAGAATCCCAGATGTGATTCAACTATTTTACAAGATTCAGCGACAAATTCCGGCCAAATTGATGATGGTGGGGGATGGTCCCGAGAAAGAAAAAGCGGAGTATCTATGCCAGGAATTGGGTATTCTAGACAAAGTTATTTTCTTTGGAAATAGTAATGAAATCGACAAAATTTTGAGTTATACCGATTTGTTTTTGCTGCCCTCTGAAACCGAAAGTTTTGGTTTGGCTGCTCTAGAGGCCATGGCTTGGGGAGTCCCAGTAATTTCGAGTAATTCGGGTGGTTTGCCTGAAGTCAATTTCGAAGGGGTTTCCGGTTATTTGAGCAAAACTGGCAATACCGATGAAATGGCCGAAAATGCCTTGAAAATATTACGAGATGCTGCCACTTTAAATAAATTCAAAGAAAATGCGTTATCAGTAGCAAAGCAATTTGATATCGAAAAAATTCTGCCTTTATATGAAGAACTATACCACAGAGCGATAAATAAATTTTTATGAGAAAACTAGTTCTATTATTAATTACTATATTCCTAGCTTCTTGCGGGGCTTCCTCTTCAAAGCCTTCAGGAACGAATGCACTGTATGAAGTTTTAACCCAGCAAGCCGATGGTGGTGCTAGCATTCGTTTTTTCGAAATTTTAAGTGATGAAAAAGAAATCGCAATGCTGCAGAATGATGAACATTTAAAAAGTAAAATTAAACCCAACGATATTCAAACTTGCAATTTTATTGTTTTGAATATGGGCGAAAAAACTGCTGCTGGCTATAAGATTGAAATAGAAAGCGCAGTCGAAACAGATAAAAACATCGTGATCACAGTAAAAGAAATAGCACCCAAAGCTGGCTCAACTGCTTCGCAAGAAATAACTACTCCTTATTGTGTGGTAAAAATAAATTCTAAAAAAGAAATTATTATTAAATAAAAGGGAAGGTGATGATAGATTTTCCGGAAACGGTTTTTTAGAATTACATCTCAAATTTAAGAATTCACAGGTCAGTATTTTACAAATAGATTTTCAAAAGTTCGTAGTTTAAACTTTTGAACTTTGAACTAAAATATTATATTTGTTCAAAACTAATTATAATGGCAGGAAATAGCTACGGAACCCTTTTTAGAATAACAACTTTTGGTGAATCGCACGGAGAAGCATTGGGCGGAATAATAGATGGATGTCCATCAGGAATCGAATTGGATTTTGATGCCATTCAATTGGAGATGTCACGAAGAAAACCTGGCCAATCTGCTATTGTGACCCAACGCAAAGAACCAGATGATGTGCAGTTCTTATCAGGAATTTTCGAAGGGAAAACTACGGGAACCCCGATCGGATTTATTATACCAAATACCAATCAAAAATCAGACGATTATTCACATATAAAAGATAATTATAGACCAAGTCACGCCGACTATGTCTATGAAAAAAAATATGGTGTACGTGATTATCGCGGAGGCGGACGTAGTTCTGCTCGTGAAACTGCAAGCCGAGTGGTGGCTGGGGCAATTGCCAAGCAAATGTTATCGGAAATAAAAATAAATGCTTTTGTTTCTTCCGTTGGACCAATTTTTTTAGAGAAACCTTACCAAGATTTAGATTTTTCAAAAATAGAAAGCAATCCTGTTCGTTGTCCAGATGAGAAAATGGCCGCAGAAATGGAAGAATACATTCGTATTATCAAAAAGCAAGGAGATACCGTGGGAGGAACCGTAACATGTGTGATTCAGAATGTTCCCATTGGTTTGGGCGAGCCCGTTTTTGATAAATTACACGCCGAATTAGGCAAAGCGATGCTTTCGATAAATGCAGTCAAAGGATTCGAATTTGGTAGCGGTTTTTGTGGAGCAAAGATGAAAGGGAGTGAACACAATGATTTATACAATCCTGACGGAACCACTAGAACCAATCTTTCGGGTGGAATTCAAGGTGGAATTAGCAACGGAATGGACATTTATTTTCGAGTGGCATTCAAACCGGTTGCCACAATTATGCAAAAACAAGAATCACTTGACAATACGGGGAATATTACCGAAATGCAAGGAAAAGGACGTCACGATCCTTGTGTTGTTCCGCGCGCCGTTCCTATTGTAGAAGCAATGGCAGCGATTGTTCTGGCCGATTTCTATTTAATCAATAAAACTTATTTGTAGGCTGGAAGTTAGAAGTGGGGCGTTAGATGAGGAAATACTAGGTAGATGTAAATTTCAAACTAGAAGATAACAACTCGCAACCCACAACTCGCAACCCGAAACCTACAACCCGAAACCCACAACCCGAACCCCGAAAAATTAAAAAAATGACTGAAACCAAAAAATCTTCCTTTTTAGGAAATCTTACCGTTCAAATTGTTATTGCCATGCTTTTAGGAGCAATTTTAGGTATTTATATTCATAACAATTACGACGTGGCTTTTGCCAAAGAGTTTAGCGACAAGATCAAAATATTAGCTACTGTTTTTATCCGCTTAGTGCAAATGATTATTGCCTTATTGGTTTTTAGTACTTTGGTGCCGGGTATTGCTAAATTAGGTGATGTAAAAACTGTCGGAAGAGTTGGAGGAAAAGCCTTGGCTTGGTTTTTTAGCGCTTCTTTTATTTCACTTTTAATTGGATTGTTTTGGGTTAATATTTTAGAGCCTGGGGTAGGACTGAATTTGTCTGACATCGATTTATCGACTGCGGCCGAAGTTACAAGTAATACAAAGAGTTTTTCTACTCAGAATTTCATCGAACATATCATTCCTAAAAGTATCGTTGAAGCAATGGCTAATAATGAAATTATTCAAATTGTAATCTTCTCTATCTTTTTTGGTTTAGCTGCCGCTTCCATTGGCGATTATGCAAAACCGGTGACTAATTTTATAGAAGTTTTATCTCATATTGTACTAAAAATGGTAAATTATGTGATGAAGTTCGCACCAATGGGAGTATTTGGTGCCATCGCTGGAGTTTTTGCCATAAAAGATTTAAATGATTTAGTCTTTACTTACATAAAGTTCTTCGGATCCTTTTTGGTTGGAATTACAACCTTGTGGATTTTTCTCTTAGCCGTGGGCCTTATTTTCCTTGGAAAAAGAATGAAATCTTTATTGAATCATATTGTTGGTCCGCTAATTATTGCTTTTAGCACAACAAGTAGCGAAGCTGTTTTTCCTAAACTTACTGAGGAACTGGAACGTTTTGGAATAAAAAATAAAATTGTTGCCTTTATGCTGCCTCTGGGATATTCATTCAATTTAGATGGTAGTATGATGTATATGACATTTGCCAGTATGTTTATTGCACAAGCTTATGGAATTCATTTAGACATGGGAACGCAAATGACTATGCTTTTGGTTTTAATGTTGACCAGCAAAGGAATTGCAGGAGTTCCTAGAGCCAGTTTAGTAATTGTAGCTGCCACTTGTGGTATGTTTGATATACCTATTGAAGGAATCGCTTTGATTTTACCTATTGATCATTTCTGCGATATGTTTAGAAGTGCCACCAATGTTTTAGGGAATGCTCTAGCTACCTCAGTGGTCGGAAAATGGGAAGGTGACGATTCAGTTTCGTGATTGAATCCGCTAGGTATTGATTCATTTAAACCTGTTCGAAAAAACGAACGGGTTTTTTTATAGTTGTTTAGCGGGATAGCGTTCCTTTTTTTATAAGTTATATTTTAGGGAATAACTTATAAAAACCTCATTTTATATTGTTTAAATAAATATTTTTAGTGTATATTTGAAATGATTTTTATCAAATATGTACAAAATTTGTTTCACTTTATTACTGTTTTTTTTACTGAATTCGTTCAGTATTTCTGTATAGGCACAATCTAAAAGCCCTGCAAAAAAGGAAATGCAGGAAACTGTGCAACTGTCTTTAAAATATCTCAACTCGGAAAAATTTGAAAAATCATTAGAAGCCGCAAGACTAAGTTTGCAGTATGCTACTGCTCAAAAAGACAATTATTATATTGCAGCTTCTTACAATATTATTGGAGCTAATTATGATGGATTGTCAGAGTTTGACCGAGCAATCTATTTCTATAAAAAAGGATTGAACTATGCCAATTTAACTGCTAGTGATACCCTCAAAAATTATATTAATAATAATTTAGGTAATGTGTATTGCTTTGAAAAAAAGGAATACGAAACCGGTATAAATTTCTTCAAAAAATCTTTACAGTATAGCGAGAAGACTGCCGACAGTACTCAAATGGTTTTTACCAAGCTGAATATTGCTTGGGCTTATTTTGACATTGGTCAATTTGACAATGGTTTACCTTATTTGAATTACATTAATAAATACTATTCAAAATTTGGAGATGAATCAACGCAAGTTGTCTATAATATGCTAAACGGGATGTACCATCGCTACGCAGGAGCAAACAAAGTGTCAGAATCGTATTTTTTGACTGCTATTAGCCTTGGGAAGAAAAGTGGTGAAAAGAATGATTTGGCGTTTACACACGAAGAGTATTCCAAGCTTTTGCTGCAAATGGGTAATTATAAGAAAGCCTACGAGAATTTAGCTATTTATAACAAAATTACGGATGATATTTACAATGACGATTTGCTGAAAAAGGCAAATGTCGCTGGAGTAAATCTTCAATTGGACGAGTACAAACGGGAAATTGATAGAATAGAGGTTGAGAAAAAGTTACAAGCGCAAAGCTTAAAAAAATCAAGAATTATAGTTGCCTTGTTCATAGCTGTATTTTTGGTTTTGTTGCTGTTATTGTATTCGCTTTATAAAAATTTTTGTAACTAATCAGTTTATAATTCAAACTCAAATTTAGCTATTATTACCAATGCTTCCAATACATTTAGGCCATTTTTTATAGTTGTATCAATGACTGAGCGTATTTTAGCAAAGTTTTG
>NZ_JBIKRX010000096.1:0-9094 GCF_044348915.1 Flavobacterium sp.
TGCAGCACAAAACTTTGCTAAAATACGCTCAGTCATTGATACAACTATAAAAAATGGCCTAAATGTATTGGAAGCATTGGTAATAATAGCTAAATTTGAGTTTGAATTATAAACTGATTAGTTACTTCAGCTAAAGTATGTTACAAATTGATAAAAAGCAAAATTTATCGATGAAATACACGATTTAAGAAAATTATATAGTTTTATCTTACAAATTATTCGATTTTAGTGCCCTTTTCAACCAAGACTTGAACAAAAACCAACAATCAATTATAAAAAATAGTATATTTGATTCTCTAACTTTAAACCTATATGTATGGAATTCAACTTTTTAGCAATTTTAGTAGCTGCATTATCTACACTAGTGGTTGGTTTCGTATGGTATAATCCAAAAGTTTTTGGAACAATTTGGATGGAAGGAGCTGGTTTGACTCTAGAACAAACTGAGAAAGGCAATATGCTAAAAATTTTTGGACTTACTTTCATCTACT
This sequence comes from Flavobacterium sp., assembly GCF_044348915.1. Classification (GTDB taxonomy): domain Bacteria; phylum Bacteroidota; class Bacteroidia; order Flavobacteriales; family Flavobacteriaceae; genus Flavobacterium. The sequence goes on from NZ_JBIKRX010000096.1 coordinate 492, forward strand.
CGCTTATGTTAGCTTTTATTATGCCTATATTAACCATTCATCAAATGGGAGCTTTAGGGATGATTGGCGGTCCAGATTTTATCGCCTCGGCCAAACCATCATATTTGGCATTTATGGCAGATTATGGTGATGCCTTTCGCACTTATAAACACGGAGCCCTTCACGGTTTTATGTCAGGCATTTTTCTTGCTTTGCCCATAATTTCGATAAATGGCTTGTTTGAACGAAAAAGCTGGAAATACATCGCGGTTCAAGCCGGATATTGGATTGTTATTATGACCATAATGGGTTCAATTATCTGTGGCTGGAAATAAATTTAACATTTAATTAGAACTAAATCGCTCTACATTTGTGGGCGATTTTTTTTATTTGAAAACACCACTCCACATAGAAATTTATAATTCTGTTGCTGAACTTCCGGAAAACTGGAATGGCTTGGCCACAGAAAATGTTTTTCTTAGCAAAAAATATCTAAAAGTACTCGAACTATCGGCTCCGTCTAATATGCATTGCCATTTTATTGGATTGTTTAAGGATAGTGAATTAGTTGGTATTGCTATATCACAATTATTAGATTTAAATAAATTAGCCTCGTTTGGTGAACGTGATAAATGTGTAAAGACCGCTGTACGAAATGTTTTTTTCAATAAATTATGTTCCCATATCTTAATCATTGGAAACAATATGTTTACTGGACAAAATGCATTCGCCTATTCGAATCAAATCGAAAAATTTGAAATCTTATCTGGTCTAAAATCGGCTGCAGAAAAATTAAAAGAAATTTTCAAAAACAAAGGACTAAAAGTTCACGTTACCACGTACAAAGATTTTCCAGAAGAGGACATTGCAGCGTTTAGTCAGGCGGGATTCCAAGACCATTTTCGATATTCTCCCCAGCCCAATATGCTTTTTGACATTCCAGATTATTGGAAATCGGAACAAAATTATATTGAAGCTTTATCAAAAAAATATAGGGATCAATACAAACGTGCTCGCAAAAAAGCACAAGGTGTCGAAAAGAGAAAAATGAACCTAAATGACATCATTCACTACGAAGAAACCATTTATGATTTGTATTATCACGTGGCCCAAAATGCTCATTTTAATACTTTTTTTTTAGCAAAAAACCATTTTAGAGTATTCAAAGAACTACTTCAAGACAAGTTTCTTTTTTATGGATATTTCTTGGAAGGAAAATTAATTGGTTTCAATACCCTCATAAAAAACGGAGCGGTTATGGACACCTACTTTTTGGGATATGACGATAGCATTCAACGCGAAAAAATGTTGTATTTAAACATGCTTTATGACATGGTCGCCTATTCTATAAACAAAGGTTTTAAAGAGATTATTTTTGCTAGAACTGCTTTAGAAATAAAGAGCTCCATTGGAGCAAAGCCACAAAAAATGTATGGTTACGCCAAACATAGCAATGCGATAGCAGACTTAGTTTTCGAAAAAGTGTATTGCTATTTAGAGCCAGAAATCGTTTGGAAAGAACGAAATCCTTTCCAATAAATATTCCTAATTTATACCGATTAGCAATATATAAGAGTCCAATAAATTGTACTCAATATATTGTCTATCGGCATAAACCATTGTAAAATTTTTAAATGGATTAGACCATTTTAAAATTACAATTGGTATTACTTCGCAGAAACTAGTACTCTATAACGAGTCGATTTCTTCTTGAACTACTTCCCAATCGAGTAATAATTTATCTAAATCTTGCTTTTTCTTATTGTAGGCAACGAAGAAAGCGGCATCTTCAATATGTTTATCATAATTGGAGGCCAACATTTTATCGTCGTGCGAAAGATCTTTTTCTAATTGTTGAATTTGACTTTCGATCTTGCTTAAACGGTTTTGAAGTGACTTACCTTTTTTCTGGTCTTCGTATGAGGCCTTACTGTTACCTTTTTGGATTGATTGCGCTTGCGCTGCGGTTTTATCAACATCTTTCTTCTCTACTTCACGCATATTTTCAAGGTTGCGTTGTTCTAAGAAATAATTGATATCCCCCAAATACTCTTTGATTTTTTGATCCTTGAATTCATAAACGATATTCGACATCCCCTGAAGAAAATCCCTATCGTGCGATACCAAAAGCAAAGTACCCTCGTATTTTTGCAAAGCAGCTTTTAAGACATTCTTTGATTTAATGTCTAAGTGGTTTGTGGGCTCGTCCATTACCAAAACATTGATGGGCTGTAAAAGCAATTTACACAGTGCCAAACGATTTCTTTCGCCTCCTGAAAGGACTTTCACTTTCTTTTCGACATCATCACCACGAAACAAGAAAGAACCAAGCATATCACGAACCTTGGAACGATTCGAATCAGATGCGGCATCTTCCATAGTACGCAATAGTGTAATCTCGCCGTCTAAATACTCGGCTTGGTTTTGGGCAAAATAACCCAATTGAACATTGTGTCCCAATTTAATATTTCCTTGAAATTCAAATTCATTCACAATCGCTTTCATAAAAGTAGATTTACCTTGTCCATTTTGGCCAACAAAGGCAATTTTGCTTCCGCGTTCTACCAAAAGTGATATATCTTTCAAAATCACTTTATCACCATATTTTTTAGTAACATCTTCGGCTTCAATAACCACTTTTCCTGGTTCTTTCGAAAGTGGAAAGGAAATATTCATGACTGAATTGTCGTCTTCATCGACCTCGATACGTTCGACTTTGTCTAATTTTTTTATGAGTGACTGCGCCATAGATGCTTTAGAAGCTTTGGCACGGAATTTCTCAATTAATCGTTCGGTTTCTTCAATTTTTTTGGCTTGATTTTTTTGTGTAGCCAATTGTTTTTCTCTGATTTCACCTCTAAGTTCCAGATACTCCGAATACGGTTTATTGAAATCATAGGCTTTACCCAAAGAAATTTCGATGGTTCTGTTGGTTACATTGTCCAAAAACATTTTATCGTGTGAAACGATTACAACTACACCAGGATAATTTCGCAAAAATCCTTCCAACCAAATGATACTTTCAATATCCAAGTGATTCGTAGGTTCATCTAGCAGCAAAACATCATTAGCTTGCAATAATAGTTTAGCCAATTCGATACGCATTCTCCAACCACCAGAAAAAGTATCGGTTTGATCATTGAAAACTTCTCTCTTGAAACCCAATCCGAGAAGAATTTTCTCGGTATCACCAATATAATTATAACCACCTAACAATTCGAAACGGTGAGTATAATCGGATAAATCTTCTATAATTTGACCGTATTCTTCACTTTCATAATCGGTTCTGGTGACCAATTGATGATTAATCTGCTCAAGTTTCTTTTCTACAATTTTAATATCTGTAAACGCTTCGTAGGCTTCCTCGAGTACAGTTCTCCCTTGTTCGAAATCAATATCCTGACGTAAGAAACCCATTCGGACCTCTTTCTCTTGAGAAATCACACCTGAATCTGGAGCAAAATCTTTTGCCAAGATTTTTAGCATCGTTGATTTGCCAGCTCCGTTTTTTCCGACAAGACCTACTCGGTCACCGGCACCTAATCGAAAGGTTACTTCTTCAAATAAATAAGTTCCTCCAAAAGAAACGGACAAATTGTGTATGTTAAGCATTATTTTTTGGTTTAAAGTTTCAGGTTTAAAGTTTAAAGTTCCTCAAAATAGAACTCTATTTTAACTTAAACCCAAAGGTATTAGTTGTAAATTTGTCTCATTAAAATTAATGAAATCAAAATTTTTGCAAATGTTAAAAAAAGGATCCAAACTAAATAGCATTTTAACAGGAAGTTGTCCTAGATGTCAGAATGAGAGTATGTATACGGACAAAAATCCATTGCATTTTTCGAAAATTCTCAAAATGAACGATAATTGTAGCCATTGCGGTCTAAAATACCAAATCGAACCTTCTTTTTTTTATGGCGCTATGTATGTGAGTTATGCCTTGAACGTGGCGTTAAGCGTTGCTGTTTTTTTTATAGCTTATTTATTTATTCATGCTAGTTTGAAAACCACTTTTATTGCAATAATCATTTCAAACATTGTATTATTCCCTTTTGTTTTGCGGTGGGCTAGGAATATTTATATCAATATGTTTGTGTCTTTTGACAAGAAATATAAAAAATAAATCAACCCCTTTTATCAAATCTCCGGATATCAAAGGCTTTTTCTAAGGGTTTATTGTATTCGATTTTTTCAAATAAAGCCTTTGCCAAAGCTGGTCCAAGCATCACTCCACGAGTACCTAAACCGTTAAGAATGTGTATAGAACTATGCGCGGCATGTGTTCCAACCAATGGTTTTCTGTCTCTGACGGTTGGTCGAACTCCAGCAAAATGCGCGACTATTTCGAAATCACATTTTAGTATTTCCTTTATTCTTTCTGTCAGTTCAGCTTTTCCTTCTTCGGTTGGTCTATCAGTCTTGTCAGCCCAATTATAAGTAGCTCCCACTTTGAACAAGCCTTTACCAAGAGGCAAAATAAACACACTGGTATTTAAAATAACATCTAAATCTAATGCATCTGCTTTGATAATAAATAGCTCTCCTTTTGTTCCATCTAAGGGCAAATAATTAAAATAAGGATTGGAATGTAATCCGAAACCTTCAGCGAAAATAATATGTTTTGCTACGATATCCTTATAGCGCACAAAGCCTTCTTCTTCCTGCAGGAGAGTATAATCGAAAGGATGCTCAAGAAACATCTTATTGCTGATAAGATACTCTTTGTACTTATTCAGTAACAAAGCTGTGTCAACATAACCTGTTTGTAAAACTTCACCATACCCAAAAGGCGAATCAATGGCAGCATACTTTCGTGAAATCAACTTAGTTGACAAAAACGGCGCTAGATTTACTTTATCACAAGCCAAAAACCAATTATTTTGCTCTTCGATGGAAAAAAATTTTCTAAGAATAGGCAATTTATAATCGAATTGGATTTTAAGTTTATCCTTGAGAGCAATAAAGAAGTCATTCATTATCAACAAATGTTCTTGGGCTTGGCCCACTTCGCTAAACCTTTTTAAAATCACTGGATTATAAAGTCCTCCAGCAATTTTGGATGAGTTTTGGGAATTATTATCCAACACCATAATAGATTTGCTATTTCGTAACGCCATTTCGGAGAACGAAATTCCAGCTAAGCCTGAACCAATTATTAAGTAATCGACCATCTGAAGATTATAGAGAAAAGTTAGATATTGACAAAGTTAAACAAAAACGCCACTAAACAAAGAACTCTCGCTGGTGTAGCGAGAGTTCCTTGATTAATTTGGTAATGAAATTAATAATTCCACATATCTTCTTCGAAGTCACGGATTTTCGATTTTACTCGTTCCGCTTCTAACAATTGATTTTGAGCATTATCTTTCATATAGCTAGTTATAGCTCTATCTCCATAAACATTTTCCTCTTGATAAATCACTGCATTAAAACGCCTTGAATTCAATATTTGATCAAAAGAAATAGGCATTGAAGAATTCTTATCATTAAATGCTTTTGCATCATGCAAGACATCTCGTGCTGATGGGAAAAACACCCAGAACAATTCGATATAATCTTTTTCCTCACTGTTCATTGTATAAACGTCTGGAGTAACTGGACAAATACCTAACAATCTGTATTTCAATTCGCTTTGACGTTTGTCAAAATACCAATATCCTTTTATTTTATATTGGCTAACGTCTTGAGCCGTTAAGTCTTGTTTTACGATATACTCAGGAGAAATCTTTTGACCCGCATTGATCTGCTCTCTACCAGCATCTGTGGTATCGATTCGCACCAATGACGCTTTAATGTCTTTGTAAGATTTTTTGGTATTGAAATAACTATCTGAATACACCTCAGTAATTTCACCGTTCTTAATAGCTTTAGTCAAAACATCATACAACGAACGTCTGTCAGGGCCAATATTTGCGGTATCTATTGGAAAATACAAAGGAAAATTAATTCTTTCGCTTAAATCAATAATTTCCCATACTGTTTTCCCCATCAACACATCTCGATCATCGACATAGCCATATTCTAATGGTCTGTCATTGTCAGAAATGAGTTGAGCGGCAGATTTAAGCCCGATTTCTTCTGGTATTTTTGCATTGAGCAAATTAGCTTGCGCATAACTTGCAACACTCCCTAAAATAGAAATAACAACTATTAAAAAATTTCTCATATTCATCATATTATCATTGTAAGCTATTGAAAAAACTTTGGATTATTTCCTTGTTATAGTATTTCATAAATTACTGGCGCTGTCCTTGGTAATAAATAACTACCGGCTCCAACTAATTTTGTTTTAATTTCTGAAATGGTAACTTGATCTCCTCTTCCAACTTTAGAAAGAACCGATTTACATTGTGCATTCAATTTATTTCCAACAACCACCACAGTTGGTTGACCTGTTACTTTAAAATTGAAACCAACCACATCTAAACCTACTTCAAAATCGAAATCGACTAATTTTGCACCAACTGTAGAAATTTCTAAACTTGATTTAGGTCCTTTAACAACACCCATCTCACCTCTAATTGTTCCTGTTGGACCGGGAATACCTTTAATCCTATATGTTTTTTTGTCAGAAACAATTGAATTATCAGGAAGTGTTCCTGTAACACTGATAACAACTTCATTCCCAGCGCCTGGACGCATACTGTATTGTCCTGGAGTTCCTGTTGGAGCCAATCCTGGTGCGGTGGCTTTCACTTTATCAGCAGATATACCAGCAAATGAAATGGTCATTGGGTTTACAACACCTCGATACACTACATTCATTTTATCGGCAGAAATGGTAGCTGATTTAGGTCGAGCTACAACCACATATTTATCTTTAATTGGTAAACTAACTACTTTTCCGTTCTCATCAAAGTTGAAAGAACCTGTTATTGCGTGTTCTCCAATGTTTCCTGAACCAAAAGAGAAATTAGCTTGACCGGCCTGTGCTTGAACACTTGACCCGTTTACGACTACAGATTTAGCTACTAATTTAGGGTCAAATTTTCCTAAAATTATTTTTCCTTTAACCGCCTCTCCTTGAAAGAAAACCGATTTTTCAAGAACCACAATTGGTTGATAAGCGGTAAGCGAAGCTGCAGCAATCAAGTCAGATTGAAACATTGACGCCATTACATCACTTTCGGTTGCTTTTACATCAGCCTGCAATTGAGTTAATTTTGTAACGGTTGCAATTAATGGAAAACTTTTGTAATTGTAATCGATCCAAGCTAATGTTGCACCTGCATTTTTTGATTTAATAGGGTTTGTAGCAAATCTTTTTTCGATTTTATCCACTTCAACTTCGGGTAATTTACTACCAGCTATATCTTTGATTTGAGCGGGATAACTTTTGATTTTTTCTAAAAACTCTTTACCCTCTTTCGATAGTTTATCACCATTAAAAAATAATGCATCTACAACATCACCTTTATCCATTTGCTCATACATAAAGTTTCCTTCAGCATCCTTTTCGGTTTTCTTAGTAATTGTTGTTTTGATACCTTCGAGATAATCACTATATTCTTTCGAAATTTTTCTGATTTTCTCTACTATAATTTTCTTTTCGCCATATTGTCCGGGCTGATCTACTGCTTTTTGAGACAATTGTCCGAATGAATTTTCATTTCTTTCATCTGTAATGGAGTTTGACTCAATAATCTTTGAATTCAAAATTCCAAAAGCGGATAAAACTTCTTTGGACATATTTAATGCTAACATCGCGATAAAAACCAAGTACATTAGGTTTATCATCTTCTGTCTAGGACTTAACTTTCCTGCTGCCATATTTTCTAGTAATTAGTTATTGTTTATATATAAAGTCTGAACTAATTATCCTTTGTTACTCATTGCAGAAAGCATTCCTCCGTAAACATTGTTCAATGAAGACAAGTTCGAAGTTAATGATTGCATTTGCTCTTTTAATTTTAAATTGTTTTCTGCTACCTCTTCATTGATTTGCGCATTTCTTGAAGCACTTTGCAATTGAATTTTATACAAACTATTCAAAGATTCCATTTGAGCCGCAGCCACAGTCAATTCTTCACTGTATTTTTTAGTCGATGCTATAGAGTCAGCTGTTGGCATAATACTTTTGGCAGCTCCTTCAAAGTTTTTAATGCTATTTCCTAAACTAACCATTAATTCTCCGTCAATTTTTGCATCTTTAAGCATAGCGTCTAGTTTTTTAGACAACAATCCTTGCGCATCTTCAACTGGTGCTTCCACTACTTTAGCTACTTTCTTTTTGGCTTCACCATTGGCCAACTCAGGATAGACTAATGTCCAATCTAAATCATCTTCTACGGGTTCGAATGCGGAAAGAGCAAAAATTCCTGCTTCAACTACAAGACCAATAGTAAGCAGTACATTTCCATTTAGCGGTCCTAACTCAGCATGTGTAATTTTGAATAAAGCTCCAATAATAACTACTGCTGCTCCCATTCCGTACGCAAAATTCATCTTTTGTTTGCTTATTAATGCCATAATGTTTGTTTTTTAGGTTAATTAAAATTTGTAGGTATAGGCGCTTAGAGCACCCTTGTTATCTATTGATTTTATTGATATTTATTCAAATTTCACCATCTTTTTCATTAACACATCGAAGATTGTCCCCATATTTGACCTTCTATTGTATCTAA
>NZ_JBIKRX010000097.1:0-9010 GCF_044348915.1 Flavobacterium sp.
AACAACATGAAAAAAAGCTGGAGTTTTTTGGGTGGTCAATTTAGACCGAAATTAGGTGGTCAGTTTGCTCCGAAACTGGTGGTCAATTTGCACTGGAAATGGGTGGTCAATTTGACCGTTTTTTCCAAGTTTGTAATTCCACAGCTAAAAGCAACCGATTTGTTAATTGAAACCGCACCAGCAAGTTTTTTCAATATTCCTGATATTGGTAATAGAGAAATAACACCTGAACGTCAAGAAGCAATACTAAGGGAAGAAATTCAACGAATCAACGATGAATTAGAATCTAAATATTGACAATACAGAAATAATACAGATTTTAAATTAAAAATACCTTAATTACTTGAAAAATAAGCAGTTAAGGTATTTTATTTTTGTGAATTGTGGAGTCGGGGAGAGTCGAACTCCCGTCCAAACAAGCAACTAAAAAACTTTCTACACGCTTATTTCCTGATTGGGTTTTCGACTCGGAGTTAGGTCAGGAACAACCGCTCTTTGCTTAGCTTCTTTAATTTCGAAATCCACCCGAAGCTTGTGGAAATCTAGGTTTAAATTTACGATTCATCTTTATCGACCGCTATAAACCAGAGCTTTCGAGATGAATCCTGCTTTCCTACCTGGTAGGACGAGGCTAATCTTACTATAATTCAGATTATGCAGCAAGAGCGTAGTTTCCTTCGCCGTGTATGTGTTTTGAAACCTTTTATTTACGAGAATTGTCCCAGTTCTCGACGTGCTTACTTTTCAATTCGACTTGCTGTCAAAACCAGTCGACCCCTTTTTTTATAGTATTCAGTAATCAGTTTTTAGTGTTCAGTGGTAAACTGAATTTCTATAGAAACTTTTACAGAAGTGCAAAGGTACTATTATTTTGAATGATTCCAATTGTAATAGCAATATCAATTTCAATGCCAATTTATTTTTTGAACTAACCAACTTCTAACTTCCCACTTCGTAATTCGTACTTTCACTCGTCTTCCACTTTAAAAGGGTATTCTCCAAAAAGAGGTGCTAATTTCCGAACTGCATAAGTACTTTTGGTAAATTTATTTGATAGTGCAACTATGGTGACATCCTCGTCTATCAGTGTAATAAAAGAAGACGTAAAACCGTGCCACCAGCCGTTATGAAAGTAGAAACTTTTCCCACTCTCCCAATTGATCATACGGATTCCCAACCCGTAGTTTTTTCTTCCAGGATGTTCGTTGCTATATCCTGTATAGACCTGCTTTAGCAATGTAGGCTCTAAAAAATCAGGAGAATTTCGACCTCGCTCAAATTTTAGCAAATCTCTTGGCGTTGAATACACATTTTTATCTCCATAGATTTTGTCAAGATAATCTATTCCTATTTCTACCTTATTGCCTTTATAGGAGGGAGCAACCTTCTTTTTGTCATTGTCAAAATCCAAAACAAAAGTGTTGGTCATATCGAGTGGCTTGAAAATTATTTTGTTCAGTGCTTCTCTAAAAGAAAGCTTTGTTACTTTTTCAACGATCAAAGCCAACATGGCATAATTCGTATTGCAGTATGCAAAGCGAGTACCCGTTCTTTGTTCTAGACCGATATTTTTAGTAGCCATAATGGTTAAAATATCCTGATTGGTCAGTGTGTTATGTCGGTCCCAAACGCTTTTGTCTCGGTCTGTAAAATAGGCATAACTGCGCATACCGCTGCGGTGATTCAACAACATTCTTACGGTCACTTTTGGGTACGGAAATTCTTTTAAGTAAACAGTGACTAGATCGTCTAAGCCGATTCTTTTGGCATTGACCAATTTTAAAACAGCAGTTGCGGTGATCACTTTACTAACAGAAGCAATATGAATAGGCGTGTTACTAGTGATATAGGTTTTATCTCTAAAGTTGGCATAACCTTCATATTTTTCATAAAGGACATGTCCATTTTTCGCAACAAGAAAGCCGCCATTCATTGAGTTATTCGGCCAGTTTTTCCTGTAAAAGGCATCTATTTCCTCTTTTTTTGTAGAAATATATTCAGAGCTAAGTTTGGCATTTTCGTGAATTAAAGGTTTCATTGCAGGTAATGAATCCTTGTGTAGCTCGGCGTCTGTTAGTTCTTTTGGTTTTTCTTTAAAACAAGAAGTTAAGGCCCAAAAGAGGACTGCTATTTGTAGTATATTTGTGCGTTTGATGAAATTCATATAGGATTTGCTAGAAAAGCAAATATATAGAATCAATCTAATTAGGCATATATTCCATTCAAAACTTAACACTATTTTTATTAACATATGCTAATGAATCGTATGGCATTAAAAATCAGTGGTTAGCGTTTTTGTTTTTAAAACATTTATCAAAAAATGAGGACAATTCAATATTATTGTTATTTTTGTAACAATGCCAGTCAATAAAGTTATATTAATCGTTATTTTAATTATATGAAGTTCGGAATTATCAAAGAAAGAAAAGCCACACCCGACAAAAGAGTGGTATTTACACCAGATGAATTGGCTAGATTAAAACAATTGCATCAAGGGGTTTCTGTCAAGGTCGAGAGTTCAGATCTTAGAGCTTTTTCAGACAATGAATACAAGAATATGAATATTGAAGTGACGAATGACATTAGTGATAGCGATCTGTTCTTTGGTGTAAAAGAGGTGCCTGTGGAAAATTTAATTCCAAACAAATCCTATTTCTTTTTTTCGCATACGGTAAAAAAACAACCCTATAACCGCAAATTGCTTCAGGCGCTGTTGGAAAAAAATATTGATTTTTACGACCATGAAACTATAGTTGACGTGCATAATCGTAGGCTGATTGGTTTCGGAAAATATGCTGGATATGTGGGAGCTTACAATAGTTTTCGCGCTTTTGGAATCAAATTCGAATTGTTCAAACTTCCCAAGGCAGCATCGCTTTCTGGGAAACAAGATATGATAGCTCATTTGAAACGCTTGGTTTTGCCACCCATTAAAATTGTAAATACTGGAACAGGAAAAGTGGGAACCGGAGTTAAAGAAATTCTAGATGCTATAAAAATCAAGGAAGTTTCGGTCGAAAATTATTTGACAAAAAACTATACACAACCTGTTTATGTACAAATTGATGTTTTAGATTATAATATTCGTAAAGATGGACAGGTTATAGATTTTAATGATTTTTATCAGTATTCTTCAGAATATGTTTCCAATTTTGAGCGCTTCACCAAGGTGTCGGATATTTATATTTCGGGTCATTTTCACGGCAATGACGCGCCAGACATTTTAACTCGTGAAATGTTGAATGCTAAAGATTGTAAAATAAAAGTGGTTGGCGACATTTCCTGTGATGTCAATAGTTCAATTGCTTGTACGCTAAGATCATCTACTATCGATGAACCCATTTATGGATATCTTCCTATCGAAAACAAAGAAGTCGATGTTTTTCATCCCGCTGCAATTGTCGTCATGGCTGTCGATAATTTACCTTGTGAATTGCCGAGGGAAGCTAGCGAAGGATTTGGAGAAATGTTTATGGAACATGTGATTCCAGCCTTTTTCAACGGAGATAAAGATGGCATTTTGCAACGAGCCAAAATGACCGAAAACGGCAAACTGACTCCCAGATTCAGCTTTTTGCAAGATTATGTAGATGGAAAATAATTGAAGCGTTCCTTTTTAGGGACGTTTTTTTTGATTCTATTTCAAAAATAAACTCCACTTTAAAATAAATATTAATCTCCATAAATATCAACTAGAGGTTGATTATATTTGACCTTCTAAAAATTAAGTATGATGAAAATTTTTCTTTCTTTATTTCTAATTTCGGTATTGAATATGGTGTATTCTCAAAACGTTAAATCGCCCTCATCAATAATTGCGGTTGATTTCAAACTGACAGCTTCGGGACAACCTGCTTATGCGGTAAATTACAACAACAAGGGCGTTATTGCTGAAAGCACACTTGGAATTGTTCTTAAAGACAAAAAAGCCTTGACTACCAATTTTGAAATAGCTAACGTCAAAAACTCCAGCTTCAATGAGTCTTGGAAACCCGTTTTAGGAGAGCAGTCGATCATTGTAAATCACTATAACGAGCTGTTTATTGAGCTGGTTCAAAAGGAAACCAACATAAAAATGAATCTAGTTTTTAGGGTTTTTGATGAAGGTCTTGCGTTTCGATATGATTTTCCAAGCCAAAAAGACTTGAATTATTTTGTCATTGCCGATGAAGTTTCTCAGTTTAATTTGACCGATAACCACAAAGTTTTCTGGATACCAGGTGATTTTGATAGCCAAGAGTATGTCTACAATGAAACTGCATTTTCAGATATTGACACTCAAAAAATAAATTTGAACAACGGAATCGGAGTAAAGTCTATTTCAGGAAAAACCACGGTGCAATCTCCTTTGATGATGAAATCCCCTTCGGGCTTGTACCTTAATATTTTTGAGGCGGCAGTAGTCAATTATCCGGTAATGCACCTTGATGCGGACGTCAAAAATTATAAATTAATCTCTCATTTGGTTCCTAATGCCATTGGGGACAAAGCCTACTTGCGCACTCCTTGTGTTTCACCTTGGCGTACAATTATGATGAGCAATGATGCCAGAGATATTGTAAGTTCGAAGATGATTTTGAACCTCAACGAGCCTTGTAAAATTGACGATACCTCTTATATAAAACCAATGAAATATGTTGGAATTTGGTGGGAAATGCACGTAGGAAAATCGACTTGGGATTATGCAGGTTCTCAAAATGCTCAAAATGCTGCTGATGGACAATTGAAACCAACAGGTAAGCACGGAGCAACCACCGAAAACACCATAAGGTATATAGATTTTGCGGCCAAACATGGATTTGATGGCGTTCTTGTCGAAGGTTGGAATGTAGGATGGGAAGATTGGTTTGGAAATTGGAAAGAGGATGTTTTCGATTTTACTACACCTTATCCCGACTACGATTTAGATGTTATTACAGCTTACGCTAAAGCCAAAAATGTCAAAATGATTATGCATCACGAAACCTCGGCTTCGGTTGCCAATTACGAAAGACATTTGGATCGTGCGCTCGAGTTGATGAAAAAATACAATTACCCAGCTGCAAAATCGGGTTATGTAGGTAAAATTATTCCTCGTGGTGAATTTCACGACGGACAAACTATGGTTAATCATTTTAATTTCGTAGCCAGACGATTTGCTGATTATAAAATGATGGTCAATTCTCATGAAAGTTCCCGTCCTACAGGTTACAGCAGAACGTATCCGAATTACATCGCTGCCGAAGCCGCTCGCGGTAATGAGTTCAATGCTTGGAGCAATGGAAATCCTCCGATGCACGAAACTATTTTGCCTTTTAATAGATTGCTCGGAGGTCCAATGGATTATACGCCAGGGATTTTTGAAATCAAAATGAGTTATTATAACAAATCGAAAACGGAACAAGTTCATACTACATTGGCCAAACAATTGGCATTGTATGTAACGATGTATTCTCCTTTGCAAATGGCGGCTGATTTACCTGAAAACTACGAGAAATATCCAGATGCTTTTCAGTTTATCAAAGATGTGGCAGTAGATTGGCAAGAATCTAAATATCTTGAAGCAGAGCCAGGGGATTATTTGACGGTGGTTCGAAAAGACAAAAATTCAGAGAAATGGTTTCTAGGAGCCATCACCGATGAAAATGCTCGAAAATCAGAAATTAAATTAGACTTTCTTACTAAAGGAAAAAAATACAAGGCCATCATTTATGAAGACGCCAAAGATGCCGATTGGAAAAACAATCCAATCGCTTATAAAATAAGCACCATCGAAGTTACTTCAAAATCAAAAATCAAATTGAATTTGGCTCCGGGTGGCGGAACAGCGATTAGTTTTGAACCGATTAAATAAAGACTTTTTAATTTTATAAAGATCTCAAAGGTTTTTAAAACCTTTGAGGTCTGCCTTTAAAACCTAAAACTTATAGATTTAAGTTTTGAACTGAGATAATTGGGTACTACTATTTTTTATAGTCGTACCCAATTTGTTTTTTATATATTTGGATTTCAAATTACTTTTAAAAAATTATGAAAAAACCAGTCATATCCTTACTCCTTGTTTTAAACAGCTTTTTACTTTTTGCTCAAACTAAAGAGGAACTAACCATCAAAGAAATTTACAAATCATCCTTAACCAATTCTAAATGTTATGCTTGGTTGGACTATTTGTCTAATTCCATTGGAGCTCGATTATCAGGTTCTGACAATGCCGAAAAAGCAGTTCAATACACCAAATCGCAACTAGAAACTTTGGGTTTTGATCGTGTCTATCTTCAGGAAATGATGGTGCCAAAATGGGTTCGTGGTGAAAAAGAAATTGCTTATTTTTTAGACAATAAAACCAAAGTTAACATTCCGGTTTGCGCGCTTGGAGGTTCCATTGCTACTCCCAAAAGCGGTCTTACAGCCGAAGTAATCGAAGTAAAAAGTATCAATGAATTAGAAGCTTGGGGAGATAAAATTAAAGGTAAGATTGTTTTTTATAATCGTCCTATGGAACCTGAGTTTATTGAAACTTTCAAAGCGTATGGAAATTGCGTGGATCAGCGTTATGCAGGTGCAAAAGAAGCGGCCAAATTGGGTGCAGTCGGAACAATTGTTCGGTCCATGAATTTGCGTCTAGACGATTTTCCTCATACAGGAAATCAAAGTTATGGAGATCTGCCAAAGTCTCAATACATTCCTACGGCGGCCATTAGCACCAACGCAGCTGAATTGTTGAGTAAAACATTGAAAACGAATCCAAAACTAAAATTCTACTTGAAGCAATCTTGCCAGCAAATGGATGATGTTGTGTCTTATAACGTTGTTGGGGAAATCAAAGGTAGTGTGCACCCTGAAAAAATAATGGTGGTAGGCGGACACCTTGACTCTTGGGATCTTGCCGATGGTTCACACGACGATGGGGCAGGAGTGGTACAAAGTATGGAAGTGGCGAATATTTTCAAAAACATTGGCTATAAGCCAAAAAACACGCTGCGTGTTGTGCTTTTTATGAATGAGGAAAATGGCGGAAGAGGCGGAGATAAATATGAAGAATTGGCTCAAGCCAATAAGGAAAATCACATTTTTGCCCTAGAAAGTGACTCAGGAGGTTTTTCGCCTAGAGGTTTTTCGATTGAAAGTAACGATGCAGTTTTTAATAAAATAGTGACTTGGAAAAGTGTATTCGAACCCTATTTAATTCATAGTTTTGTAAAAGGACATAGTGGCTCTGATATAGCCCCATTGACTTCTAAATCGATCATAAAAGCAGGTTTGAAACCAGATTCACAGCGCTATTTCGATTATCATCATGCGGCAAACGACACCTTTGACGCGGTAAACAAAAGAGAGTTAGAATTGGGAGCAGCAACTATGGCCGCAATGCTGTATTTGATGGATCAACATTATGCTGTTGTAGAGGCTAAATGATTTTCCAAGCGGTTCAATTTTAAATTTATTCTTTAATTATTTATTTTTATAATAGATTGTATTTTTGTCTATCTCAATCTCTATAATTCAAGGCAGGTTGAATATCACCTAAAAGTGCTTTATATTGGTAATCGCCTTTTGTTTCTATAAATTCTTCCTTTGCTTTTTTTATTAATTCAGGGTTTGTAAATAAATCAATTGCTGTAAATGCCATTGTTTTTGAAGCTGCCATCATTCCTTTTATACCTATATCTGTACCTCCGCAGGCAACTGCTTGCCAGCTATGAGCACTTGTGCCAGGCACCCATGTTGAAGTATATACGCCAACAGTTGGCACAGCATAACTCACGTCACCAACATCAGTAGAGCCTAGGTTATTTTCAAGATGAAGAGGTGTTATTGTACTTGCATTATCGATAGAAGGAAATTTATCTAAAAAACTGGTTTGAATTTTTTTAGCAAAAATAGTTTCATCTGCTGTGTATTGTACTCCACCGACTTTTTCTAAATTATCTTGCATATTTTGCGCAAGCGTTTTGTTGATGAGTAAATCGTGTGTACCTCCAATAATTTCGTAATTCATTTTAGTTTCTGTCCCTAGTGCAGCACCCTCGGCAGCTTTTGCAATTCTATCAAAAATAGATACTGCCATCGTTTTATCAGGGTGCCTTACATAATAATACACTTCCGCAAACTCAGGAACCACATTAGGTGCTTTGCCACCATTGGTAATCACGTAATGAACCCGGGTTTCTTGAGGTATGTGTTCCCTCATCATATTTACCATATTGTTCATTGCCTCTACTGCATCAAGGGCAGAACGTCCTTTTTCAGGCGATGATGCAGCGTGAGATGCGATGCCATAAAATTTGAACTTGGCAGATTTATTAGCCAATGCACTCCAATACCATACTGCATTTTTATTTCCTGGATGCCAATGAATTGCAACATCTACTTTGTTAAACAACCCTGCTCTAACCAAAAACACTTTTCCGCTTCCACCTTCTTCGGCAGGGCAACCAAACACTTTTATAGTGCCTTTTATTTTGCCTGTTTCTAATAGTTTTTTGATAGCAATACCCGCAGCTACTGAACCAGTACCAAATAAATGATGTCCACAAGCGTGTCCACTAGTTTTATTTGCGATAGGAGTTTTGGTTGGCGAATTGTCTTGCGATATACCAGGCAAAGCATCGTATTCTGCCAAAATTCCAATAACAGGTGAGCCGCTACCGTAAGTGGCTACAAAGGCTGTTGGCATTCCAGCAACTCCAGCTTCAACAGTAAAACCATTATCTTTTAATGTAGTCTGTAACAATGTAGAACTTTTATTTTCTTTGTATCCCAATTCGGCATAATCCCAAATATTTAATGCGATTGTTTTATAGGCATCATAACCAGATTGTATGCTAACGGCCGTTTCATTTTTTAAGGCATCATTAGCTTTGTTGATCCCATTCTTTTGCGCCGTTAGCTGAAAAGAAAATAAATTTATAGGTATAGGCGTTTAGGCCGCCCAAAAACGAAAATAGTATTACCTTTGTCAAATGAGTACAAGGGAGAAATTTATAGGTGTGAATTCAATAACATTTAACAAGCGATTTAAGGAAGATGC
>NZ_JBIKRX010000098.1:0-8866 GCF_044348915.1 Flavobacterium sp.
GCAGCACAAAACTTTGCTAAAATACGCTCAGTCATTGATACAACTATAAAAAATGGCCTAAATGTATTGGAAGCATTGGTAATAATAGCTAAATTTGAGTTTGAATTATAAACTGATTAGTTACTAAAATTGATATTTTTCCATACTTTTACTTTATTCAAAAATTCATTTTCTATGTCATCCCTACTCCCTTTTTTATTAATTTTCATTATCGCTCTCGCCGTTGGAATCTTTATTGGTAAACTTATTTTTTCGGCACGATTTCAAGTCGAAAAAATAAGCCTAGAAGAGAAATTAATCGCTACCAACAACCAAATTGACCAAATTAATCAACAATTTGCTTTCGAAAAAAATGCTTTCGAAAAGCAATTAGGGATCGCCAATACTGAAAAAGAAACCATTCGCAACGAGAAAGATAGCCTTGCCCTACAATTGACAAAGAAAGAAGTCGATTTTGAAAATCTTTGGGAACGCAATAAGGAACAAAAAGACGAGGTTGAAAAACTTCAGGAGAAATTCACCAAGGAATTCGAGAATTTGGCCAATAAAATTTTAGACGAAAAATCAAGCAAGTTTACCGAACAGAACAAAGAAAATATGAAAAACATCTTGTCGCCCTTGCAAGATAAAATTCAATTATTCGAAAAGAAAGTTGAGGATACTCACAAAGAAAGCATCGATTATCACGCGGCTTTGCGTCAACAAATCTTAGGTTTAAAAGAAATGAATTTGCAAATGAGCAAAGAAACATTGAACCTGACAAAAGCCCTTAAAGGTGACAGCAAAATGCAAGGAAATTGGGGCGAACTAGTGCTAGAGCGTGTACTCGAAAAATCAGGATTAGAAAAAGACCGAGAATATTATGTACAACAATCCCACACTAATTCCGAGGGACAGCGTGTTTTGCCTGATGTAGTCATCAATCTTCCTGACGGCAAAAAGATGATCGTCGATTCGAAAGTATCGCTGACGGCCTATGAAAAATACATCAACGAGGAAGACGACAGTCTAAAAAGCAGCTACCTGAAAGAACATGTCGGTTCTATAAAACGTCACGTGGAGCAATTGGGTGAAAAAAATTACCAAGATTTGTACCAAATAGAAAGCCCAGATTTTGTTCTTTTATTTATCCCAATGGAACCAGCTTTTGCCTTGGCATTGAATGATGACACCACATTGTACAGTAAAGCTTTTGAAAAGAATATTGTAATTGTGACGCCTTCTACCCTATTGGCAACTTTACGAACCATTGACAGTATGTGGACCAACCAAAAACAGCAGGAAAACGCTTTTGAAATTGCCCGACAAGCTGGCGCTTTGTATGATAAATTTGAAGGATTTGTAGCCGATTTAATAAAAATTGGAAAGAAAATCGACGAAAGCAAAGTGGAATATCAAGGGGCAATGAACAAACTAGTGGATGGAAAAGGAAACCTGATTACAAGTGTAGAAAAATTAAAAAAAATGGGCGCTAAAGCCAAAAAAGCACTGCCTGACAACATACTAACCAGAGCAGGAAAAGACGAAAATTTAGACTTAAATTAAAACAACTATTATGAGAAAGTTTTTAGGAATTATTATCGGACTAGGTATTATTGCTGCGGTTTGCTACTTTACATTTATTTATTATGCAACCTACAGCGAAGGGGTTCGTTCAGGAGAATTAATCAGATTCAGCAGCCGTGGAATGTTATTCAAAACCTATGAAGGAGAATTGAGCCAAGGAATTTCGGGTGCTCAAATTTTCAGTTTCTCCGTTTTGGACAGTGATACAAAAGTCATTGCCGATTTGAAAGAAATGGAAGGCCAATATGTGAAATTGACTTATATAGAACGCTACAAAACATTCCCGTGGTGGGGAGACTCAAAGTATTTTATTACCGATGTGAAAATGGATAAATCTCCATTTAAAATAAAATAGAATTGGCAAAACTTTTTTGATCATTTTTCGCCCTGTTGACCGATAAATTACTTAACTTTAGAGGAATCAATTCAGTCGATATGAAAAAAACCGTCATCATTCTACTTTTTTTTGTATTCACAGGTTCCTTTGCCCAGAAAATTATGAACACTGCGACAGGCATCATTAATTTTGAAGCCTCAGTTCCATTCTACGAAGAAGTAGCCGCAACAAACAAAACAGTTTCAGCCATTCTAAACTTGAAAACTGGCCAACTCAATTGCGTCGTTCAAATGAAAAATTTTCGTTTTAAACTGTCCTTAATGGAGGAGCATTTTAATATAAAATATTTGGAAACAGACGATTATCCACAAGCCACTTTTAAGGGAATAATTGAAGGTTTCAACATCAACATTATCGGCAACTCTGCGAAGGAGTTTAAATTGAATGGCGAACTTAAAATACACGGAGTGTCTAAAAAGATAAACACAATTGTGTTTCTAAAAAAAGAAGGAAAATCATTAGAAATTGTGTCGGATTTCAAAGTAAATACCAAAGATTTCAATATTCAAATCCCCGAAATACTGAAAATGAAAGTCGCAGAAACGGTTACTGTAAAATATTACTTTTTAGTAAAACAATAGCTTAAACTAGGCAGCTCCTTAAAGCCTGTTCTAAGTCTTTGTATTGGAATTGAAAACCAGTTTTTTCAATCTTAGCAGAAGAAACCCTTCGGCCTGTTAAGAGTATTTGTGCCATTTCGCCTAAGGCTATTTTCATTAGAAAACCTGGAACAGCAGGCAGCCACATAGAATAGCCGTAGATTTTTGCCAAAATTTTAGAAAAAGATTCGTTCGTAGTATTGTCATTTATAGCAGCATTGTAAGCACCATAGATTTCGGCATTACGAATAGATTCAAGATAGATTGCGCACAGATCATCAATATGAATCCAAGGCATGTATTGTTTTCCAGACCCAAGTGCAGAACCCAATTTCAATTTGAATAAAGGCGCCAATTTCTTAAGAAAACCATCCTCTTTCCCTAGAACCAAACCTGTTCTAATTTTGACCGTGCGAATACCTAAACTTTCGATGGCATTGGCTGCAGCTTCCCATTTTTGACAAGTTAAACCTAAAAAATCGTTCACAGGCACCGTGTTTTCAGCACAAATCTCTGGACCATTAACAGCTCCGTAAATACCAACTCCGGAAGCAGATACAAATGCTTCCAATTTTTTGTTGTTACGTTTTAACACATCATATATTATCTTGGCCGATTTTTCTCTGCTTTCTACAATGGCTTTCTTGCGCTTTACAGTCCATCTCTTCTCCGCAATTCCCTCGCCAGCAAGATGAACCACATAGTCTGCTTTCAAAACAGCCTTCTCATCAATGTACTGATTTGCAACATCCCAACGAAAATAATACATATCTCCCGAATTTTGTTTCAAATTTCTGCTCAAAATTGAAACAGAAAATCCTTTCTCAATTAACAATTTTGCTAAATGTCTTCCAACAAATCCAGCACCTCCAGTTATTAAAACGTTCTTTTTCATAGTACAAATATAATTATATTTTGAATCAACGCAAAATATTAACAAATCTTTTTGTTTAATTTTTTATGATATTTGTTAAACATTTTATATATTTACCAAATAATTTAAACTCACAGATAAAATGGCAACTAAAAAAACACCTAATACCAAAGATAAAATTGTGTCTTTGTACATGAATTATCGCTTAGAAAATGCCGATAGACCGAATTCAGTTTATCTATTTGCTAAAGAAAATGATTTCACTGAAACCGAATTCTACACGTATTTCGGAACTATTGAAAGTATTGAAAAAGAGATTTTCAAAGTGTTTTTTGAAAAAACAAAACAGTTGATTGAGAAAGATCCTGCATATGAAAATTACGATATGAAAACTAAAACACTGAGTTTTTACTTCACCTTTTTCGAAATGCTCTCAGCCAACAGAAGTTATGTTCAGTTGACCATGAAAGAACATCGAAATCAACTTAAGAATTTAATGCAGCTGTCCAGTCTTAGGGTAGAATTCAAAAATTATATCGGCGAAATACTAACCGACGACTTAAGGGTTCAATACGAAAAATTTCATGACATTCAGGAAAAAGCCCTGAAAGAGTCAGCTTGGATTCAGTTTTTGATGATTTTAAAATTCTGGTTAGATGACGCCTCCCCTTCCTTTGAAAAAACAGATGTTTTTATAGAAAAATCAGTAAAAGCGAGCTTCGAACTCATGAACATGGCGCCAATTGAAAGTTTGATCGATTTTGGAAAATTCCTTTTTAAAGAAAAAATACAACAGAACTAATGAAATGAGCATTGGAGGAAATACAATTCAAACGCCTATAATGATAGATGCAACTTGAACGCAGCGAATAACGTTAGCAATTACGCCTGCCTATCGGCAGACAGGCATGACCTTTAAAAAACAATTAACAACGACATATGAAAACAATCGACTATATTCCAACTTCAAAAATTGAAAGAGCTACAAAACTCGTGCAAACTGGCGCGAAAGTTGGAGTAAATTATCTAAAATACTATAGCGAAAAGATCGTCAACACCGATCTAACTCGAGATAAACTTAACGAAGATAACGCTGAGGACATTTATGACGGGCTAAAAAGCATGAAAGGCAGTGCCCTGAAGGTGGCACAAATGCTAAGTATGGACAAAAGCTTCTTACCGCAAGCATATGTTGATAAATTTTCTTTGTCTCAATTCTCTGTCCCACCTCTTTCTGCCCCATTAGTTTTAAAAACCTTTAAAACTAATTTTGGAAAAACACCCTATGAAATCTTTGACGAATTCAATCCCAACTCAGTAAATGCTGCAAGTATTGGTCAAGTTCATTTGGCTGTTAAAGACAATAAGAAACTAGCCGTGAAAATTCAATATCCTGGGGTAGCTAATAGTATTTCATCAGATTTAGCTTTAGTTAAACCAGTTGCAATTCGCATGTTTAACCTCCAAGGCAAGGATTCTGATAAGTATTTCAAGGAAGTTGAAGACAAGCTCACTGAAGAAACCAACTACCTATTAGAACTTAAACAAAGTCAAGAGGTCGCCAAAGCTTGCCAGAAAATAGAAAACTTAGTTTTTCCGCGATACTACCCTGAATATTCTTCAGAGAAAATCATTACTATGGATTGGATGACTGGCATACACCTTTCAGAATTCACATCAAAAAATAAAGATCTAAAAGCTGCCCAAAAATTAGGTCAAGCACTCTGGGATTTTTATATGTATCAAATCCATATTTTAAGAAAAGTACACGCTGATCCACATCCTGGAAACTTTTTGGTGAACAACGAAAATCAGTTGGTAGCATTAGACTTTGGCTGCATGAAACAAATTCCAAACGAATTCTATATTCCTTACTTTGAATTGATAAAAAAGGAAATTATAAACAACAAACTTCTTTTTGAAAAAAAATTATTCGAATTAGAGATTCTTCGAACTGAAGATTCACAAGAAGAAATCGAATATTTCAGCGGTATGTTTTACGATTTATTATCACTTTTTACCAAGCCATTTCAGTCAGAAACATTTGACTTTTCGGATGAAATATTCTTTCAAACCATCGCGAAACTTGGCGAACGATTCACCAAAGACACTACGCTTCGAAAAATGAATGGCAATCGCGGCTCGAAACATTTTATTTATATGAACCGAACTTTCTTTGGCCTCTACAATTTAATGTTTGATTTGAAAGCAGAAATTGTGGTCAACGAATATAAAAAGTATAAAAATTGAAAAGAGATTTAGGCGAAATTGAAATAGACCGAATCATAGAAATGGCTTGGGAAGATCGAACTACTTTCGATGCTATTCAGATACAATTTGGTTTAAAAGAACAAGAAGTCATCGACTTGATGCGAAAAGAAATGAAACCCTCAAGTTTCAAAATGTGGCGAGAAAGAGTTCAAGGACGCAAAACAAAACACGAAAAGCGGAGAAACTTCGAAGAAGGAAGATTTAAATGCAGCCGACAACGGCAAATCAATAATAATAAAATTTCAAAGAGATAAGTTTAATATGAGAAACATAGTAATTATCGGTGGCAGCAAGGGCATTGGCAAAGAAATTCTGCAACAGCAATTGGATAACAATATAGTATACAATATGAGTAGGAATGCTCCTGAAATTACGCACCCGAATTTGAAGCATTACTCATTGAATGTCTTGCAAGACGCCCTACCTGAGATCGAAAATATCGATGTTTTAATTTATTGTCCAGGTTCTATAAACTTAAAACCGATCGGAAGTTTGAGTATTGAAGACTTTAGAAATGATTTCGAAATCAATGTGATTGGGGCTGTAAAAACCATTCAAAAGTATTTACCATCATTAAAAAAAGGAAATGATCCTTCGATTGTCTTATTCAGTACAGTCGCCGCAAAGCTAGGAATGCCTTTTCACGCTAGCGTTGCCACAGCTAAAGCCGGAGTGGAAGGTTTAGTAAAATCGTTAGGAGCAGAATTAGCTTCGGTAGTACGCATCAATGCTATTGCGCCAACAATAACAGACACTTCGCTTGCAGCAGGCATACTGCGCAACGACCGAATGAAAGAAAATATGATGGAACGCCATCCGATGAAGAACTATTTAAAACCTGAAGAGGTAGCAAGCATGGCAAATTTTCTCATATCAGAAAATGCAAAATCAATTTCAGGACAAGTTTTTGAGATGGACTATGGAATTGTAACTTTTAAAATTTAAGAAATAACAACAGCAATATTTAATCTATAAACCAAAAGCAAAATGATCGCAAAAGAACTAAAAGGATACGAAAAAATAGAAACCTACGATAACGAAGCCATGTCGGTTATGGCTGAAAATTACCGCTCTATTATCGCCAATGTTGGTGAAGACATCTATAGAGAAGGTATTTTGAAAACTCCAGAAAGAGCAGCAAAAGCAATGCTATACCTGACCCACGGGTACGGATTAGACCCTCTATCTATTCTAAAATCAGCTTTATTCACAGAAAACCATAAACAAATGATTGTCGTAAAAGATATTGAAGTATACTCTATGTGCGAACATCATATGTTGCCCTTCTTTGGAAAAGCGCATATTGCCTATATACCAAACGGCAAAATTGTTGGATTAAGCAAACTTCCAAGAATTGTAGATGCTTTTTCGAGAAGAATGCAAGTTCAAGAAAGGTTGACTGACGAAATTAAAAATTGCATTCAGGAAGCTTTGAATCCTCTAGGAGTTGCAGTCGTTATCGAGGCACAACATATGTGTATGTGCATGCGTGGCATTCAAAAACAAAATTCAGTTACCACTACCTCATCATTTACTGGGGCTTTCGAAAAAGACAAAACGAGAAAAGAATTCATTAGCTTAGTTTCCAATAAATTGAGTTAACTTTATCCTTTAAAAGTAAAACGATGAAAGTTCTCTTAACAGGCGCAACAGGTTACATTGGCAAACGATTATTACCAATTTTGGTAGAGCAAGGCCACGAAGTAGTTTGTTGCGTAAGAGACAAAAACAGGTTTTATGCGCCCAAACAGTTGTTGAACAGCATTAAAATAATAGAAGTTGATTTCTTGAAAGAAGAAACTTTGACTGAAATTCCGGAAGACATCGATGCTGCCTATTATTTAATTCATTCAATGTCCTCTTCAGCATTGAATTATAGTGAACTTGAAAGAGTTTCTGCCGAAAATTTTGTTCAAAGACTCAATCAAACGCAAGCAAAACAAGTCATTTATTTAAGTGGAATAGTCAATGACAGTTCGCTTTCCAAACATTTATCATCACGGAAAAAAGTGGAAGATGTGCTAAACACAGGGCATTTTGCAAGTACCACCCTTAGAGCTGGGATAATTGTCGGTTCAGGTAGCGCATCTTTCGAAATCATTAGAGATTTAATTCAAAAACTCCCTATTATGATCACTCCGAGGTGGCTCGATACTAAATGCCAACCTATTGCAATAAGTGATGTGCTGGAATTTTTGTCGAAATCGCTGTTGAACCCACTAACATACGATCAAAATTTTGACATAGGAGGCCCAGACATTCTGACATATAAGGAAATGTTATTGGGCTTTGCTAAAGCCAAAAAACTAAAAAGATGGATTTATACCATTCCAATAATGACTCCCAAATTATCATCCTATTGGCTGTATTTCGTCACTTCTACCTCTTATAAATTAGCTACTGCATTGGTGAGTAGTATGAAAGTTGAAGTGATTTGTAAGGACAATCGAATCAATGAATTGCTTGAAGTAAAACCAATGACTTATGAGCTAGCATTATCGAAAGCCTTGATAAAAATAGACAAAGACGATGTCGCTTCCAGTTGGAAAGATTCGTTAATTAGTGGGCGATTTAGCAGTAACATATCCAGATTTTTGAAAGTTCCAAAAAAAGACTGTTATATAGATCGTCGAAAGAAAGAAATAATAGACCGAAATTTTACGGTAGAAAGAATTTGGTCGATAGGCGGTGAAACAGGTTGGTACTACGGTGATTGGCTTTGGAATCTTAGAGGATTTATAGATAAATTATACGGCGGAGTTGGCTCTCGAAGAGGAAGAACAAACAAACACGATATACATGCTGGAGACGCATTAGATTTTTGGAGGGTTTTGTATGCCAATAAAGACGAAGGAAAACTAGTTTTGTTTGCTGAAATGAAATTACCAGGCGAAGCTTGGCTTGAATTCAAAATCATCAACAACACCTTATATCAATCAGCAACTTTTAAGCCTAAAGGCATTTGGGGTAGGCTTTATTGGTACGCGGTTTTACCTTTTCACGGCTTTATTTTTCAAGGAATGTTGAATAAATTAATAGGTATAGGCGCTTAGAGCACCCTTGTTATCTATTGATTTTATTGATATTTATTCAAATTTCACCATCTTTTTCATTAACACATCGAAGATTGTCCCCATATTTGACCTTCTATTGTATCTA
>NZ_JBIKRX010000099.1:0-8860 GCF_044348915.1 Flavobacterium sp.
TAGATACAATAGAAGGTCAAATATGGGGACAATCTTCGATGTGTTAATGAAAAAGATGGTGAAATTTGAATAAATATCAATAAAATCAATAGATAACAAGGGTGCTCTAAGCGCCTATACCTAAAATTTTATTTCTTATTCAGAGAAATTGTAACTTGTTCCTACTTTTTCAATAATTCCCCAATTTTCAACGCACATTTCTCTCCATCAATTGCCGCAGAAATAATTCCACCCGCATAACCTGCACCTTCTCCGCAAGGGTACAACCCCTTTATTTGAAGGTGTTCCAATGTTTCTGCGTCTCTATGAATGCGCACTGGCGAGGAAGTTCTCGATTCTGGTGCGTGAAGTACAGCTTCATTAGTCAAGAAACCACGCATCGATTTTCCGAATTCAACAAAACCTTCTCTTAATATTTGGGTTAGGAATCCAGGGAAAACTTCGCCCATTTCCACCGAAGTTGTACCGGGAACATAAGAAGTTTTCGGGATATTAGACGAAACTTTCTTTTGGGTAAAATCAACCATTTTTTGAGCAGGAACTTTTTGAGTCTTTCCTGCCAAATGCCAAGCTTTTTGTTCGATACTTTTTTGGAATTCCATTCCAGCCAAAGCGCCAAATTTGGCAAATGGTTTGAAATCTTCCAACTTTAATTCGACTACAATACCCGAATTGGCGGTAGCCTGATCTCTTTTAGACGGCGACCAACCGTTCGTAACTACTTCGCCAGGACTTGTTGCACAGGGCGCAATCACTCCACCGGGACACATACAAAAAGAGTACATGCCCCTACCTCCTACTTGCTTTACGATAGAATAGGGTGACGGTGGTAAATGCTGTCCGCGATAATCACAACTATATTGAATACTATCTATCAAAGTCTGCGGATGCTCGGCTCGAACACCTAAAGCAAATGCTTTTGCCTCGATGAAAATTTGTTTATTATCTAATAATTCATAAATATCACGAGCAGAATGTCCTGTGGCAAGAATTATTTTATTAGCCAAGATCGTATCCCCATTTTTAGTAACGATCCCTTGAACTTCATTGTTTTTGATGATAATATCGGTCAAACGCGTTTCGAAAAGGACCTTACCTCCCATTTCGATGATTTTTTCCCGCATATCCTGAATGATTTGCGGTAATTTATTGGTTCCAATATGTGGATGGGCATCGACTAAAATGTCATGTGATGCCCCATAAGCGACGAATAATTCCAAAATTCGGGTTACGTCACCGCGTTTTTTGGAACGGGTATATAATTTTCCGTCTGAATAGGTACCTGCTCCTCCTTCGCCAAAACAGTAATTAGAATCTTCATTTACTATGTGGTCACGATTGATAGCTTTCAAATCTCTTCGTCTTCCTCGAACGTCTTTCCCTCTTTCGATAACGATAGGTTTCAGACCCAATTCTATCAATTGTAAAGCAGCAAACAAACCTGCCGGACCTGCTCCCACAACGATGACTTCCTGCGCATTTTCGACATTTTTATATTCAGGTAACTCAATTTTAGAATCTTGAATTTCTTCTCCAAGCATATAAATAGTGACTTTCAAATTGAATTTCACCGCTTTTTGTCGTGCATCGATCGAACGTTTTAGAATGGAAATGTGCAGAATTTCCTTGACATCTACCCGAATTAATTTGGCCACATGATGTTTGAGCAACGATTCATTAGTAGCTGTTTCTGGTGATACTTGAAAGAGAAGTTCTTGAGGCATGAAAATATTTTTGGCAAAAGTAAGGAATTGTTGTTACTTTTTCTCTTCGTAGGCGTGCAAAGCAAAAGTAGCTAACCAATGTTCGCCCTCATAATTTCCATCGACAACAGATGGCAATGAAAAATCAAAATGCGAATCGGCCAGCATTCTTAAATGAGAGAACTCTTTCGGATACTGACTCATCAAATGATACAGATTCCAAGCACGACTAAAATTTAATCCATCAAGATGTACTAAATGTCCGTCTGTGCGGTCAGAAACTTTGGCTACTTCCCAAGAAAATTTTTTATTAAAAAGTTGCGGAGCAAACTTTTTTAACCAAACGAAAAACTCATTTTGAGGTAATACTCGTTGCATCAAACCCATTTCTTCAAGACAAGGCGAAAGAAAATCGGTACCACTCGGCTCCCAATTGAATGGACAATTTTGGTCGTTGAGAAAAAGTCTACTTGCATTTTCTTTTACTACTTTCTGAAATGCTACATTTTTAGAATATAGCGCATAATCATAGGCCAACGACAAACCAAAAGCTGTATTGGAATGAGTTCCCACCCGTATTGGGTATAACAATTTCGGTAAAAACTCAGAATATCTTTGAATAAATAGCGCGGATAATGGTTTTAGATTCTGTGCCAATTCCTGCGCAAATGGTTCTTTATAGCTTTCTAATTCCTGCTGCAATTTTAAAACCCAAGCCCAACCATAGGTTCTTTCAAATGATTTTTCATGATTCTTTGAAAGATACTCAATTTCTTTTTGAATGTTTTCCTTAGAAAGATTGATTTTAATTTTGGCAATGATTGCATCTCTTTTGTCAATATTTGAAAATTTATTCAATAAATAAACCAAACTCCAATGTCCATGCACAGAAGAATGCCAATCAAAACAACCATAAAAAGCGGGATGCAACTTTTTGGGCGATTGAATTTCTGTACTATCAATAAGCATTTGCCCTAATTTGTTTGGATATTCTTGTTGCAAACATTTGATAGGCAATGAAGCCAAATGATTCGCTTGTTCGATCGAAAGTCCTTGCGAAAAACAACTAACCGAAAAAAGCAGGGCAAAGTATTTAAAATAATTCATGGGATAATTTTTTTTCAAATTTAACAAAAAGTTACCTTTGAATAATTAATAACCTTACTATGTCTAGACACACGAGCGACAGCGAACTGCCGAAGAAAATAAAATTAATTTGGGATTTTCGGGGTCCAAGTTCTGCTAAAATTGCTGAGCATCACGAAATTCATTTGAAGGAATATATCATTGCCGAAAAATTATCACCAAACATAACCGGTTTTGAAGTCCTAAACGAAATGTATGCAACAGCCTTTATGGTGGTTACCGATGAAACGATGATTCAAGTTCGTGACGCATTGAAACCACATCGAGGGGAAGTTTTTTAGTAACCAGTATTCAGTTTTTAGTGTTCAGTCAAACCAAACTGATTACTAAAAACTGAACACTGAACGCTATTTTAATTCGCTACTTCGCTAATAAATTTAATTCGCATTAGGCGCAATTCATCAATATCATAATCCCCATCAAATTCTTTTAGTGCTTCTTCGATGTTATCGGAATGTGATTCCATAAAATAGTCATGAATTTCTTCTTGCTGATCGTCGTCAAGCATCTCATCAATCCAATACTTGATATTCAGTTTTGTACCAGAATTTACAATTTGTTCCATTTCCGTAATCAAGGCTTCCATCGTCAATCCTTTGGCGGAAGCAATATCATCCAGCGGTAATTTTCGGTCTATATTTTGAATGATATAGAGTTTATTTATTGAATTGGCTCCCGTAGATTTTACAACTAAATCTTCAGGACGAATAATATCATTATCTTCGACATATTGATTGATTAGAGTAATGAATTCCTTGCCGTACTTTTTGGCTTTTCCTTCTCCAACTCCATGAGTATTAATCAATTCATCCATCGAAATTGGATATTTCAATGCCATATCTTCTAGTGAAGGATCCTGAAATACAACAAAAGGAGGAACGCCCAATTTTTTGGCAACTTTTTTACGCAAGTCACGCAACATTCCCATCAGAACTTCATCGGCAACCCCAGTTCCTTTAGCAGCTGTCACTATCGCTTCATCCTCAGATTCGTTATATTCATGGTCCTCTGACATCATAAAGGAAGTTGGATTTTTTATAAAATTCAGTCCTTTTTTTGTTATTTTAACAACACCATAGGTTTCGATGTCTTTGGATAATAATCCGTCCACTAAAACTTGTCGCAACAATGCCATCCAATATTTTTCGTCATGATCTGTTCCAGAACCAAAAAAGGATTGAACATCAGTTCGATGGGCTTTTATCACTGCATTTACTCGACCAATTAGTGTAAAGACCACTTCTTTGGATTTATAAATATGTTTGGTATCGCGCACGACTTCAAGCAATTTTACTACTTGTTTTTTAGCTTCAACCTTCACTTTAGGATTGCGAACATTGTCGTCCATATCGCCACCTTCACCTGTTTCATTATCGAATTCTTCACCAAAATAATGCAAAAGGAATTTTCGTCTAGACATAGAGGTTTCAGCATAAGCTACCACTTCCTGTAATAATGCAAAACCTATTTCCTGCTCGGCAACTGGCTTTCCTGATAAGAATTTTTCGAGTTTTTCTACATCTTTATAGGAGTAATAAGCCAAACAATGTCCTTCGCCACCATCACGACCAGCTCTACCAGTTTCTTGGTAGTAACTTTCTAATGATTTTGGAATATCGTGATGAATTACAAAACGAACATCGGGTTTGTCAATTCCCATCCCGAAAGCAATGGTAGCAACAACCACATCAACATCTTCCATTAGAAACATATCTTGATGTTTGGCACGTGTTTTTGCATCTAAACCTGCATGATAGGGCACAGCGCTAATTCCGTTTACTTGTAAAACTTCGGCAATAGCTTCAACTTTTTTACGACTGAGGCAATAAATAATCCCTGATTTTCCTTTATGAAGTTTTATAAAACGAATGATGTCCGCTTCAATATTTTTAGTTTTTGTACGTACTTCATAATATAAATTAGGCCTATTGAATGATGCTTTATAGGTGGTTGCATCTACCATATCCAAATTTTTAAGGATATCTTCCTGAACTTTTGGAGTAGCTGTAGCGGTAAGTCCAATGACAGGAACTTCGCCTAATTGCTTGATAATATGTTTTAGATTTCGATATTCAGGTCTAAAATCATGGCCCCATTCGGAGATGCAATGTGCTTCATCTATCGCAACAAATGAAATAGGCACTGTTTGAAGAAAAGCTACGTATTCTTCTTTGGTCAAAGATTCAGGAGCAACATACAAAAGTTTAGTTATTCCTGCGGAAATATCTTTTTTTACTTGGGAAATTTCCGTTTTGGTCAGTGAAGAGTTTAAAACATGGGCTACTCCATTTTCGGAGGATAAGCTTCGAATAGCATCAACTTGATTCTTCATTAAGGCGATTAAAGGGGAAACAACAATCGCTGTTCCGTCTTGAACTAAAGCAGGCAATTGGTAACAAAGAGATTTGCCACCACCTGTAGGCATAATTACAAAAGTGTTTTCTTTATTGAGAATACTCTTTATTACGCGCTCTTGTAAACCTTTGAATTGGCTGAAGCCAAAATACTTCTTTAATTCTCTGTGGATGTCAATTTCGTTTGAATTCATTCTTTATTAATGGTATTTTATCTAAATTTGCGTTTCATAAAGATACTAATTTCTTTCATATTTACAAATTTTTATAAAAATTCTATTTTGAACACAAAAGAAAACATTTTGATTTTAGCAAAAAATACGATTCTATCCCAGAGCGAGTCTATTGCTAAACTCATTGATTATATCGACATTCAATTTGTAGAAGCCACACAATTACTATTCAATTCTAAAGGCAGATTGATTGTAACAGGCATCGGAAAAAGCGCCATTATTGCTCAAAAATTGGTCGCCACTTTCAATTCTACTGGTACCCCATCGCTATTTTTACACGCGGCCGAAGCCATACACGGAGATTTAGGAATGGTTCAACCTGACGATATTGTACTTTGTATTTCAAAAAGTGGCAATAGCCCTGAAATAAAAATTCTTGTGCCCCTTATCAAGCGATTTGGCAATAAATTAATTGCCATTACAGGAAATACAACTTCATTTTTAGCCAAAGAGTCTGATTATGTTTTAAATACTACTGTTGATGCCGAATCTTGTCCTTTGAATTTAGCCCCAACGAATAGTACAACAGCACAACTCGTTATGGGTGACGCGCTTGCAATGTGCCTAATGAATTTACGAAATTTCACCCGTGAAGATTTTGCAAAATACCATCCTGGCGGCTCTTTGGGCAAAAAACTGTTACTCCAAGTAAAAGATTTACTCGAAAATTCTTTGAAACCTATGGTAACTCCCGAAACTCCAATAAAAAAAGTGATTATCGAAATTTCCGAAAAAAGACTTGGAGCTACTGCTGTTGTGGAAAACAAAAAAGTAATTGGAGTAATTACTGATGGAGACATCAGAAGAATGCTTAATAATAATGATACTTTTGCACATTTGACGGCGAAAGATATTATGACAAAAACGCCAAAGATGATACAATCTTCTACAATGGTTGTTGAGGCTTTAAATATTCTCGAAGACTTTTCAATTACTCAATTGATTGTTTCAGATAATGGAGAATACAAAGGAATTGTTCATTTACATGATATATTAAAAGAAGGGATCGTATAATGGAAAAAAAACAACTTAAAGAAATGTCTTTCTTGGACCATCTTGAGGAATTGCGATGGTTACTAGTTCGAAGTACTATTGCAATCATTATAATGGCATTCCTTACTTATTTTATAAGTGATTATTTGTTTGACACCATTATTTTTGGTCCCACAAGACCTTCTTTTTATACGTATCGTTGGTTTTGTGATTTGTCACATTATCTGAATTTTGGAGAAAGTATTTGTATTGAAGAACTGCCTTTTATCATTCAAAATACTTTAATGGAAGGCCAAGTCAACATGTTCGTTTGGATGTGTCTGTTGGCAGGTTTCATTCTAGCTTTTCCTTATATATTATATCAAATTTGGGGCTTCATAAGTCCTGCATTGTATCCTAATGAAAGAAAAAATGCAAAATTTTTCATTTTCATTTCTTCCTTGTTATTCTTTTTAGGAGTGTTATTTGGTTATTTCGTAATTATTCCGATGTCAGTCAACTTTGTGGCGACTTTTACTGTAAGTGAAATGGTTAAAAACCAATTTACTTTAGAATCGTATATCGGAATGTTTAAAACATCCGTAATAGCAGGCGGATTATTTTTTGAATTACCAATAATAATATATTTCTTAACCAAATTAGGATTAGTAACACCTGAATTCCTTAGAAAATACCGAAAATATGCTATTGTAATCGTATTAATTGTGGCTGCAATTGTTACTCCTCCAGATGTGGTGAGCCAGACCATTGTTGCCATTCCGATGCTGATTATTTTTGAATTGAGTGTAATTATATCATCCATTGTTTATAAAAGAAAACTAAAAAATGAGCAACTTAGTTAAAGAATTCAATGATTATCGTTCTAAGATGAACGAAAAATTATTGGCAGACAACAATAAAATTGTAAAACGAATTTTCAATCTTGATACGAATGCGTACGCCGATGGAGCATTGGATGTAAAAACCAAAGAACTTCTAGGACTAGTAGCTTCGGCTGTTCTTCGATGCGATGATTGTGTAAAATACCATTTAGAAAATTGCCATAAAGAAGGTATTTCAAAAGAAGAAATGATGGAAGCAATGGGAATCGCAACTCTAGTTGGCGGAACTATTGTCATTCCGCATTTACGCAGGGCGTATGAGTTTTGGGAAGAACTTGAAGAAAGTCAGCAGTAATCAGGTTGCAGTTAGCAGATTCCAAAATTGAAGTTAAATACTAAAATCAGAGCACTGATTTTTGTTAATTTGTAAAATAAATAAAGTATCAATGAAGCTAAGAGCCGAAAATCTAGTTAAAACATACAAAGGAAGAAGTGTTGTAAAAGGCGTTTCGGTAGAAGTAAACCAAGGCGAAATTATAGGCCTTTTGGGGCCAAATGGTGCCGGGAAAACAACTTCTTTTTATATGATTGTTGGTTTGGTAAAACCCAATATGGGAAATATTTATCTTGACGATTTGAATATCACTGATTTTCCAATGTACAAGAGAGCCCAGCAAGGCATTGGCTATTTAGCGCAAGAAGCCTCAGTTTTTAGAAAACTTAGCGTCGAAGATAATATCTTGAGTGTTTTGCAGCTGACCAATCACACTAAAGAGGAACAAGAAGCCAAAATGGAAAGTTTAATTGAAGAATTTAGTTTGGGCCATATTCGCACCAACAGAGGCGATTTGCTTTCGGGTGGAGAGCGCCGTCGCACCGAAATTGCCCGTTGCTTGGCGACCGATCCAAAATTCATACTTCTTGACGAACCTTTCGCAGGGGTTGACCCTGTTGCCGTGGAAGACATTCAGCGAATTGTTGCGCAACTAAAAAACAAAAATATTGGCATCCTGATTACCGACCACAACGTTCAAGAAACCTTAGCCATTACCGACAAAACTTACCTTATGTTCGAAGGTGGAATCTTGAAAGCTGGTGTTCCAGAAGAATTGGTTGAAGACGAAATGGTACGCCGGGTTTACTTAGGTCAGAACTTCGAATTGAGAAAGAAAAAATTAGAGTTTTAGACGATTAATCAGTGGTCAGTTTTGGAGTAACCAGTCTAAAAAACTAAATCTAATTATAATGAATAATTCAGAAGAACCTAGCGAAGATACAAAAGAAAGATGGCACAAAGATCCTGACAATTTGATTTGGGGAATTTTTTATTACAACAAAGAAGACCAGCGTTTATTACCTCCAAAAATAATTCCTATTATGGGTTGGACTGTAAACTTTGCTAATAGAAATTCAGTGTTATTGTTTGTATTTAGTATGCTACTCATCATTGTGTTTGTTGTATTTATGAGTAAATTTAAAAACTAATTACTCCTATAGGTATAGGCGTTTAGGCCGCCCAAAAACGAAAATAGTATTACCTTTGTCAAATGAGTACAAGGGAGAAATTTATAGGTGTGAATTCAATAACATTTAACAAGCGATTTAAGGAA